>JACQRQ010000127.1 GCA_016206405.1 Elusimicrobiota bacterium
CCTTACTGCCGCTTCACCCCATCGCTCCGCTCCGGGGTTACACTATCTGCCTCCGGCAGCGTTCGGGTACCCTTCGAATCTTTCCTATAATTCCGCCGTAAAGCTGGCGGAAGGGGTGGGATTCGAACCCACGAGGGGAGTTACCCCCTACCGCTTTTCGAGAGCGGCGGTATCAACCACTCACCCACCCTTCCACTTGTCGCGCCCTGTGACCGAGCCCTATGGCGAGGAAATGCCGCTTTCAGAATTTTCCGGAAAGGCGGCCGAGCCTCGCCTTTGGCGTTTGGTTCCTCGTCGCTGGGGAATTTAAGTATACTAGTATAAAGGAAAGCGGCGGGTAAAGGCGTTAGCATGGGCAAAAAGGAATTGGAAAATATAACCGTAGCGACCAACCGCAAGGCGCGGCATGAGTATCACATTTTGGATGCTGTGGAGGCAGGCATCTGCCTCAAGGGGCCGGAGGTCAAATCGCTGCGCGCCAAGCAGGCCACTTTGGAGCACAGTTTCGCGCGCGTCGACGACGGAGAGGTGTTTTTGCACAATGTCCATATCGCCCCGTACCAGCAGACCGCCTTCGAAAGCTTGGATCCGAGCCGGACTCGAAAATTGCTTTTGAATAAAATAGAAATTAAAAGGTTGAGCGGACAGCCCAAAGGGGTGACCCTGATCCCGTTGGAGATGTATTTCAACCGGCGCGGCTTCGCCAAGGTTCGCATCGCGGTGTGCAAGGGCAAACAGGGCCCGGACAAAAGACAAGAATTGCGAGCGCGCGCGGTGCGCCGTGAGCTGGAGAGAGATTTTAAGGGGAAATTTAAAATCTAAGGGAGACGCCGCCGTCGATGGCGTTGACCTTATGAGTCCTGGTGTACGCGCCGTAAAGATAAACCAGCGGAAGCGGCTTGAGGTTGATCCCCAGGGTAAAGCGGGGTTCGGTGGCGCTCGCGGTCAATCCCACCAAAGAAGCGGTGTTGGCGGATTTGATGCGCAGGCGCGTGCGGTCCACTCCCACGGCCATATACGGCTTGATGATCGGAATGTTGAGGGACATGACGGCGTCGGCACCGAAGTGCGTGGCCGAAAAATAGTCATGCGAGACGGAATTGGCCATGCCCGCGACCAAAAGCTGGGGCGCCAAGGGCACGTCCATGAATTTGAAGATGCTGAAGCGCAGCCCGCCTCCCGCCATCGTGAAATTTGAAAATGAAATGCCGCGCACGAAGGCGTCGATTTGAAGCGGCAGACCCAGGTCCAGCTGGATATAGGGCAAGCCGAAGGCTTTGACGCCGGCGCTCTTTAAAACCGCGTTGTCCGGGTCAGGCTTCATGATGGCGCTGGCTTTGATGGAGACCTCAAAGCCGGGGAATCCCAGAATGCGGCCGAGGTGGGCTTTATTGGACCCGACCAAAGTGCCGATATCCTTCGCAAACGGTTTCAGGGCGCTTTGGGAAATGTTGGACTTGAAGTCCTTGAAGGAGTCGGCGCGGACGCTCAAATTCGCGCACCCCAACAAAAGAATCGCGAGAGCCCCCGCTCTCAACCGGCCGGTCCAATTGAATTTAGTGTCCTTCATGGCAGCTCCTTGGGAAAATTCTCGCCCGGCAATGCGGCAACCGGGATGCCGAAATGGTAACCTTTTTCACCAATGCAGTCAAGCCTGCGTTGGAATGCAACGCGGCGGCCGCAGCACGGCGTCGTTCCCGTTGCTTAGGCGGGCAGAGCGGCGCACAACTCCTTGACCGCGGAGGATGATTTTTGAAGCGCGACGCGCTCGTTGACGGTCAAATTGAGCTGAAGAATCTGCTCGATGCCGCGCGCGCCGAGCTTGACCGGCACCCCCACGAAAATGCCCTCGATGCCGTATTCGCCCTCCAAATAGGCGGCGCAAGGCATGATCTTTTTCTTGTCTTTGAGGATGGCCTCGACCATCTCGGCCACGCTGGCGCTGGGAGCGTAATAGGCGCTTCCCGTCTTCAGGAGCTTCACGATTTCGGCTCCCCCGTCGCGCGTCCTCTGGATGATGGCGTCGAGCTTATCCTGGGGCAGGAGCTCGCCCACCGGGACTCCCGCCACGGTGCAGAAGCGAGTTATGGGCACCATGGTGTCCCCGTGGCCGCCCAGAACGAGGGTTTGGACGTTGTCCACGGACACATTCAAGGCCTCGGCCAAAAAGGTTTTCATCCGGGCCGAGTCGAGAACTCCCGCCATGCCGATAACCCGGTGCTTGGGGAAACCGCTGGTCTTTAAGGCCACTTGGCACATGGCGTCCAACGGGTTGGAGACGATGATGAGGATGCTGTTTGGGGATTTGCGGGCCGCTTCCAGCGTGACGCTCTTGACGATGTTGGCGTTGGTTTTTAAGAGGTCATCGCGGCTCATCCCGGGTTTGCGCGGCAAGCCGGCGGTGATGACTACGATGTCTGAGCCGGCGGTCGGCTCATAGTCTGTGGCGCCGACGACCTTGGAATCATAGCCGTAAACCGGGCCCGATTCCAGGATGTCGAGGGCTTTTCCCGCAGGCATGCCCTCCATTTGCGGGATGTCCACCACCACGATGTCGCCCACTTCCATTTCCGCCAATCGCTGCGCCAAAGTCGCGCCCACGTTTCCGGCGCCGATGACCGTAATTTTTTTTCGTGCCATAGAGCCTCCTCCTTACAAGGGTATATTGCCGTGTTTCTTTTCCGGCGCAGACGTTTTTTTGTTCGCAAGAAAATCGAAGGCGCGGATCACCTTCATCCGCGTCTGTTTTGCGGGGATGACCTCATCGATGTAGCCGCGTTTGGCGGCGATATAGGGGGTGGTAAAGTGGTCGGCGTACTGCTTGATCTTTTCGCCGAGCGCTCGCTGCGGGTCCTTGGACTGCCGGATTTCCTTGGCGTATAAAATGTTCACCGCTCCCTGGGGCCCCATGACCGCGATTTGCGCGCTGGGCCAGGCAAAATTGAAGTCGGCGCGGATGTGTTTGGAGCCCATGACGTCGTAGGCCCCGCCGTAAGCTTTGCGCAAAATAACCGTCACTTTGGGCACCGTGGCTTCGCAATAGGCGTACAGCAGTTGGGCGCCGTGGCGGATGATGCCCCCGCGTTCCTGCTCCAGTCCCGGCCAGTAGCCCGGCACGTCCACCAAAGTCAAAAGCGGGATGTTGAAGGCGTCGCAAAAACGAACGAAACGCCCGCCCTTTTCGCTGGCCGCGATATCCAGGGCCCCGGACAGGTGCTGGGAGTTGTTGGCCACCACCCCGATGGAGCGGCCGTTTAAACGGATAAAACCGGTCACGAGGTTCGGCGCGAAGTTCTTGTGCGCCTCGAGAAACTCTCCTTCATCGGCGATTTCGCGGATGACCGATTGCACGGGGTAGGGCTTTTTGGGGTCGCCTTCCGAGAGGCTTTGCAGCCTCGGGCTGAGCCGGGTCTGCGGATCGCGCGTCGCGCGCCGTGAGGCCGTTTGGAAGCAGTTTTGGGGAAGGTAATCGAGCAAGCTCCGTATTTGGCGGAAGCAGTCCGGCTCGCTTCCCGCCACGAAATGGCACACGCCGCTGACGCGCGAATGCACCGCCGCGCCGCCCAGCTTTTCGAAGTCGGTCGTCTCTCCGGTGGCGGCTTTGACCACCTCGGGTCCGGTGATGAACATGTAGCTTGAGCCCTCGACCATGTAAACGAAATCCGTCATCGCCGGCGAATAGACCGCCCCGCCCGCGCAGGGCCCCAGAATGGCCGTGATCTGCGGAACTCGCCCGGAGGCTTGGACGTTGCGGTAAAAAATCTCCGCGTAGCCTCCGAGGCTGTCAACGCCTTCCTGTATCCGGGCGCCTCCGGAATCGCAGATGCCGATCACGGGAACGCCGTTTTCGACCGCCAAATCCATGATTTTGCAGATTTTTTTGGCGTGCGCCAAGCCGAGCGCCCCCCCCAGCACCGTAAAATCCTGGGAAAACGCGCACACGTCCCGGCCGTTGATTTTTCCGAACCCGGCGACGACTCCGTCCCCGGGGAGATTTTTTTCAGAAAGCCCGAAGTCGGCGCACTGGCTTTGAACCATGAGGTCGAGCTCCTGGAAGCTGCCTTCATCGAGCAGATATTCCATGCGCTGCCGCGCCAGCCATTTTCCCTTCGCCCGCTGGGATTTGGCCCTCACGGGGTCGGGAGTTCTGAGGGCTTGGGTGCGCTCCGCAAGGTCCTTCGTTCTTTCCATAATTTTATCCGGCGCCGGTCTCCACCAGTTCGATGAGAACGCCGAGCGTGGCCCGGGGATCAAGAAAACAGACGCGCCCGCCGCGGGAGCCGGTCCGGAGCCCCGGGGCGACGCAAGGAAACCCAGCCGTCCGGCTCTTCTCGGCCGCGCCGGAGACGTCTTGGACGGCGAAAGCCAAATGGTGCAATCCGGGTCCGCGCCGGTCCAGGAATTTGGAGATTGGGCCTCCGGCGCCGGCGGGCTCCAAAAACTCCAAGCGAGCGCCCTCCAGATCCACGAAAGCGACTCGGACTTTCTCGCCGGCCACCTCTTCCACAGGGCCGGCGCTCAGCCCCAGGACCGTTTCATAGAACGGCAGGGCTTTTTCTATTTTTTCAACGGCGATTCCGACGTGATCCAATCTTCGCATTTTTTTCTTCCTGCCGGGAGTGTTTTCGGGGCTGTGCCGCCAAAGAGTCCCACAGCAGGCGCTTGGCCAGAGAAAGGGGATCGGCCTGCCGGTCCACCAGCATTTCTATGTGCTCGGCCTTGATGCGGCCGAGCGCGTTCTGAAGGATTTTTCTCTCGATGTAGAGGCTCAATTCCTTGGTCAACTGCCGGCGAAGCCTTTGCTGCCTCTGGCCGCTCTCGCTCAAATTCCGCCAGTGGTCGGCGCAGGCTTGCAGCAGGGCCGGCAGGCCTTCGTTGAGTTTGGTCGAGACAGGCAGCACGGGGCGCTTCCATCCATGGGTTGACTCCGGCAAAAGCCCGAGAGCCTTTTTAAGGTCGGCGAGAGTTTTATCCTTGTCGGCCAGATCCGCCTTGTTCACCACGAAAATGTCCGCGATTTCCATCGCGCCGGCTTTCATCGCCTGGATTTCGTCGCCCAAAGACGGAGTGGTGACGTAGGCGACGGTGTCGGCCACGTCCGCGATGTCGACCTCATCCTGTCCCGTTCCGGTCGTTTCGATGATGATTTTGTCGCTGCCGAAGGCTTCCAGAACATGGATGGCGCCGAAAATGGAGGCCGGGATTCCGCCCACCCTGCCTCGCGAGGCCAGGCTGCGTATGAAGATTCTTTCATCCAAGGCGTGGCGCTGTATCCGGAGGCGATCGCCCAAGAAGGCGCCGCCGCTCATCGCGCTGGAGGGGTCGACCACCAGCACCCCCACGCGCAGGTTTTGCGCCCTGAAAAGCGGGAGGAGCTCGTTGATCAGGCTGCTCTTGCCGCTTCCGGGAGGGCCGCACAGGCCGATTTTATGGCATTTGCCGGAAAAAGGGAAAAGGTGGCGGGAAAGCTCTTCGTAGCCCGTCTCTTCATCGGTCACGATGGATAGGGCTCGCGCGGTCGCGGCATGGTCGGACTGGGTGATCTTTTGAACCAGAAAATGCGGAGTGGAGATCACTTTTTTTTAAAATAAGCGTTGAGATAATCAACGATGTTTTGGGTGGGCGTCCCCGGCCCAAAGATGGCGCGGATGCCTTTGCGCTTGAGCTTGGGGACGTCCTCGTCGGGAATTATCCCGCCGCCAAAAATCAAAACATCCTCCATGCCGTTTTTTTTGAGCAAATCGGCCACTTTCGGAAACAGGGTCATATGGGCGCCGGACAGGAGAGAAAGGCCCACGGCGTCCACGTCTTCTTGGAGAGCGGTCTGGGCGATCATCTCCGGCGTCTGCCGTATTCCGGTGTAAATGACCTCAAAGCCCGCGTCCCGGAGCGTTTGGACGATCACCTTGGCGCCCCGGTCGTGGCCGTCCAAGCCCGGCTTGGCGACCAGAATGCGGGCGGGGGGCTCAAGGCGGGGAGAGTGCGCGGCTGAAACGGCGCCGGGAGCTTCCGGAATTTTGGCGGGCCGGGGACTCATCGCCAAACCTCGGGCTGCTCTTCCATCAACTGCAGGAACGCCGTGACAATGTCCGGGTCAAACCGGGTGCCGGAGCCGTTTTTGGCTTCGAGAACGGCCTTTTGAACCAATTCATCGCTTCTGACGCCGATGATGCGAAGCTCCTCAACGGCTTCCACCAGAGCCAGTATCCTGGCCCCCAAGGGGATCGCGTCCTTGGCGAGTTTGTCGGGGAAGCCCTGGCCGTCGAAGCGTTCGTGATGGTGCTTGATGATGGGCATCGCCCCGGCGATCATATGAATGCCTTCCAGCATTTTGATGCCCACCACCGGATGCAAATCTTCGCTGGGGTTTAACTCCGCCAGGCCCATGCTGCGCATGAGGGCCGGGTTGCGCAGCCCCACGTAGCCGATATCGTGCAAAAGGCCGGCGTAATAAATGGCGTTGTACTCCGCCCGCTCCACCTCGAAGAGCCGGCCGATGGCGCAGGCGAGCCGGGCGGCGCGGTTGGGATGCCCATGGTAGCGGTTTTTGGTGGATTCTATCCCCATGACCAAGAGCTCCAACACGTGGGAAAAGAAATTTTTCTGATCAGCGACGAGTTTGGCGTTGGTGATGGCGACCGAAGCCAGGTTGGCCAAGCTGTTCAAGAGACCGAGGTCTTTTTCGGTGTAGGGCCTGTCGCCGCGCTTATTGAGCACCTCGGCGACGCCCACCAACTCCCCGCGGTAAAACATCGGCACGCAGATGAGCGAGCGCGTTTGAAAGCCGGAAGATTTATCCACCTGTCCGGTGAAGCGCGGGTCCTTGCTGGCGTCGTTGACGATGAGAGGGGTCTTGCTCTGCGCGACGGTTCCGGCGATGCCTTTGCCGATGGGCACCAGTATTTTTTTGAGCGCGCCCACCTTGGAGCCCGTGGCTGTTTTGAAAAAAAGATTTTGTTTGAGGTCGTCGACCAGCATGATGGAACTGGCTTCCGAGTCAAGAAGGCGCTCCGAGGCGAGGCCGATTTTTAAAAGCAGGGCGTCCAAATCGAGAGTGGAGCTGAAGCTGCTCGCGATTTGGAAGAGCTCGTTGGTGCTTAGATCCGCTGCTGGAGTTCCCGGTTCCGGGGCCATAGGCTCCTCTGTTAAATGCCGGCTATGTTTTGACTTCTTCGGCCTCCGCGGTCCCTCCGATGACTTCGCGGACGGTCGTGAGGCCTTGGATGACTTTCACCAAGCCGTCTTGGACGATCATCCTCATTCCGTTTTTGGCGGCGAAATCTCGCAAGGGATCCGCGGCGTATTCTTTCAAGGCGAAATTGCGGATTTTTTCATCGAGCACAAGCAATTCATGGATTCCCACGCGGCCTTTATAGCCCGTTTTTTTGCATTTATCGCAGCCGACGGGCTTGAAAAACTTCGTGCCGGGAGGAATGTCGACCGCCTTTTCTTTAAAGGTGGCGAGCTCAGCCGCGCTGAGATCTCCGAGCTTTTTGCACTCTTTGCAAAGCCTGCGGGCCAACCTTTGGGCCAAAATCGCCTTCGTGGTTCCGACCACCATGTAGGAGGGAACGCCCATCTCGATGAGGCGGGCGAGCGACGACGGGGCGTCGTTGGTGTGGATGGTGGAAAACACAAGGTGGCCCGTCATGGCGGCTTCCAAGGCGATGTGGGCGGTCTCTTCATCGCGGATTTCGCCCACCATGATGACGTCCGGGTCCAGGCGCAAAAAGGAGCGCAGGGCGGTGGCGAAGTCGAATTTCTTGTTTTCTCCGAGCTTGAGATCCGGATTGACGGGCACCTGCACGATGCCGTCGATGTTGTATTCCACCGGGTTTTCGGCGGTCAAGATTTTTATGTCGGACCGGTTGATGTAGTTTAAGGCGGAATAAAGCGTCGTTGATTTTCCGGACCCCGTCGGCCCGCAGACAAGAATCAGGCCGAAGTTCTTCTTGCCCCCGATGCCCTGCAGCAGCGCCAGGAACTTCTCCTGCGTGTCGGGCAAAAGACAAAGCTGATCGATGGTGACGTTGACCGAGGAGCGGTCCAAAATACGCATCACGCAGGACTCGCCGTAAACGGTGGGCACCATCTCCACGCGGAACTCGATGGGCTTGCCTTGGGCCAGAATTTGAATGCGGCCGCTTTGCGGAATTCGCCTCTCCGTGATATTCATGGAGTTGGTCATGATTTTTATTTTCGCCGCCAAAGCCGTCCGGTAGCCCCAGGGGATCGCGAAGGTGCCTTTTTGGAGGTTTCCGTCGATGCGGTAGCGCACCACCACCGTGCTGTTTTTGCCGGTGGGGTCTTCAAAAGGCTCTATGTGGATGTCGGAAGCCTTGCTGGAGAGGGCCGTCAGGATGATGGCGTTGACCAGCCTTTCGACTTCCGGCGCGCTGGCGTCCACCTCGGCGATATCCGTCTTTTCCTCCTTCTGCAGCTCCAGGCTGCCTTCCTCCTCCTTGAGAGAGTCCCCTTTCACCGAGTCGAAAAGCTTGTCGATCTGGGCCCCCTCGGTCTTGCCGTAAGCCTTGTTGAGGGCGTTTAAGATGTCCTCCGGCAGTGCGTAATAGCTTTGAATTTCCAGCCCCGTGCGGAGCTGAATATCCTCGCTGATGAAGAAATCCTTTGGGGTGGCCATCGCCACGAAAAGAACGCTCTCCTCCTTGGCGAAGGGGATGGCGTTGTGCCGCCGGGCGACCTGCTCCGGGATGATTTTGACGATTTCGGGATCGAGCTCCATTTGCCCCAAGTCGACGGCCTTGACTTTCCATTCGTCCGTGAGGGCCTTGAGGAGCTCGGGCTTTTTGATGGCGCCGGCTTCCAGCAGCGCCTGCGTCAAAGGGACGCGCGTCGCCTTGGCCTTTTCGTCCGCCGTTTTGATGGCCGCTTCCGAGACCAATTTGCGGTCGAGAAGGATTTGGTCTATGGTTTTCTTGCGGACGAGACCTTTGGTAACCGCCATTTTAGGCTTTGTACTCTCCAAAAACGCGCTTGAGGGCGCCGATGATTTCGCCCAAGGAGGCGCTGTTTTCAACCGACGCCAGTATATATGGAAACAAATTTTCGCTTTGATTGGAAGCCGCTTTTTGCAGAGCGTCGAGCGCCCGGCCGGCTTTGGACGCATCGCGTCTTTTTTTGAACGCCGCCAGCTTTTTCACTTGCCCGGCCTCGATTTTGGGCGAAATCTTGAGAAGCCGGATTTTTTGCTCTTTCGATCGGCCCTCGGACTTGTAGCAGTTGGCGCCTACCACGGATTTTTCTCCGGATTCGACCTCTTTTTGAGAGCGGTAGGCTTCGCTTTCGATCTCCTTTTGGGGATAACCGGCGGCGATGGCGGCGGTCATCCCGCCCATGGAGCGGATTTGGCTCAGCGCCGCGTCGGCGCGGCGGAGGATATCCTCGGTGAGGGCTTCCACCGCGTAAGAGCCCGCCACCGGATCGACGCTGTCCGGGATGCCGGTTTCATGGGCCAGGATTTGCTGGCTTCGCAGGGCCAGCTCCGCGGCCTTTTGGCTCGGCAGGGCGAGGGCCTCATCGTAGGAATTGGTGTGCAGGGATTGGCAGCCTCCCAACACCGCCGCCATGGCCTGGAGCGCCACCCGGATGACGTTGTTTTGGGGCTGCTGGCTGGTCAGCGTCGAGCCGCAGGTCTGGACATGAAATCGGAGCTGGCAAGATTTGGGGTCGCGAGCGCCGAAATCCTCGCGCATCAGCCGCGCCCATAGTTTCCGGGCCGCGCGGAACTTGGCGATTTCCTCCAAGAAGTGATTGTGGCAGCCGAAGAAAAAGGCCAGCTTCGGGGCGAATTCATCCACGGGAAGTCCCCGCTCCAAGACGCGGCGGATATAGGCCTCCGCGTTGGCGAAAGTGAAGGCGATTTCCTGGACGGCGTTGGAGCCCGCTTCGCGGATATGGTAGCCGGAGATGGAAATCGGGTGGAAGGCGGGGAGATGGCGGTTGGCGTAGACGATCGTGTCCGTTACCAGGCGCAAGCTCGGCTCCAGCGGAAAAATGTAGGTGCCTCGGGCCAGGTACTCCTTTAGAATGTCGTTTTGAAGCGTGCCGCGCAGCCGCTCGAGCGGGACGGCGCGCCGCTTGGCCGCCGCGACGTAGAACGCCAAAAGAACGGGCGCGGTCGCGTTGATGGTCAAAGAGGTCGAAACGGAGGCCAGATCGATGCCTTCAAAGAGGCCTTCCATGTCCTGCAGGGCGCCGATGTGAACCCCGACCCGGCCGACTTCGCCCGCAGCCTTCGGATCGTCGGCGTCCAGGCCGATTTGGGTGGGAAGGTCGAAAGCCGTGGAGAGCCCCGTTTGTCCCTGCTCCAGCAGCCAGCGAAACCTCTTATTGGTTTCCTTAGAGGAGCCGAAGCCGGCGTATTGGCGCATGGTCCACAGTCTGCCGCGGTACATGTCCTTGTGAATGCCTCGGGTGAAGGGGTATTCGCCTGGAGGCGGCGCGGCGTCCCCGGCTTGGTTGTAGACCCTGCTGATTTCGATTCCCGAGGAGGTCAAGAATTTATTTTCCATCGCGAAACTCCAACCGGTCCCCTTCGGCCACGCGGCCGGACAAAGCCCCCGACTCAAACTCCAGGGCGCTGTGCGCGCCGCGCACCCACGGAGACAGGCGCCAGGGGAGCAGGCCGCGGAGAACGCGCACCGCTCTTTGGTCCCGGTCCAAAAAAACAACGTCCAGGGAAAAACGCATAAAGCAGGTGTGAATCATCCGGCAGGGAATGAGCCACATGGCGGCTTGAGGGCCCGGCGAGGCCCGTCCCATAAGCCCGAAAAACCGCGCGCTGAAGCCGTCGGCCTTCTCGACGCGCTCGGCCAAGAGGCAACCGCGGGTGGCGTTGAATACATCCGTCACAGCGCAATATTACTACATTTAGAAAGAGGCGGCCAAACCCCTATTTTTGGTTTAATAGCGGCATGTCGCGCAAAAAAAAGAAGCTTTCCGATGCCGGCGCGCCGCCGCGGGACCCGTGGCGGCGTTTTTGGCCCTATGCCCTTGTATTTTCCGCGGCTTTCGCGCTAAGGTGGCTGCATATTTTGGAAGCCGGGCGTTCCTATCCTTTTTTCTACGCTTTCGCCGGAGACGCGGCCAGCTACAACGAATGGGCTCAGCGCATCGCGGCGGGAGCTTGGGTAGGCGGCAAAGTTTTTTACCAGGACCCGCTCTATCCCTACGGGTTGGCTCTGATTTATCGATTCGCGGGCTACCACACTTTTCTGGTCCGGTTTCTGCAGATCGCGATGGGCTCTCTGAGCTGCGTCGTCATTTATAAGACGGCCGAGATATATTTCGACCGGAAGACGGCCTTGGCGGCGGGGCTGGCGAGCGCGGCCTACGGGCTTTCTATTTTTTATGAGGGGACCCTGCTCAAGGACGGCCTGAGCCTGTTTTTGAGCGCCGCGGCGATTGTGTTTTTGGCGCCGGCCCGCCGCGAGCCGTCGCGGGGGCGCTGGTTTTTGTCCGGTTTGTGCCTGGGGCTTCTGGTGCTGACGCGGGGCAACGCCGTGTTGATGATCCCTTTTCTGCTGGCTTGGCCCTTTTGGCTTTGCGGCCGCGCTCTCCGGGGGCCGGCGCTGCGCTACGGCGCGCTTTTTTTATTGGGCGCTTTGATCCCGATGCTGCCTTCCTTGGCTCACAATTACCTGGTTGGAAAAGACATCGTTTTGACCACCAGCCAGGCGGGGCCGAACTTCTACATCGGAAACCGCGCGGGCGCCAGCGGCACGTATGAGCCTCTGGCCTCCGGCCGGCAGACGCCGGAGTTTGAGGCGGAGGACGCGCGGCGCATCGCCGAATTCGAGACGGGAAAAACCCTCAAGCCTTCCGAGGTGTCGCGGTTCTGGTTCAAGAAAACCGTGCGCGAAATCTCCGCCGAACCCGGGCGATGGCTCAAGCTCCTGGCCAAAAAGGCGTGGATGTTCGCCGATGGCTTCGAGATGCCGGACATAGAGGATTATTATCTGGCCAAGCGGTTCTCGGCCGTGCTGCGTCTGCCGCTGCTGAGCTACGGCTTCATGTTCCCGCTTGCCGTCTTGGGAATGCTGTGCGGCTTTTCCAGGTTCAAGGAGCTTTTTCCGCTCTATGTGTTCGTCGCTGTCAACGCCGTTTCCGTGGTGATGTTTCTCTTTTTGGGAAGATACCGCCTGCCGTCCGTGCCGGCGCTCATCGTCTTCGCCGCGTTCGGCTCTTTGCTCCTGTGGGAACGGTTCCGCGCCCGGCGCTATGGGTTGGCGGCGGCCGGCGCGGCGTTTTTGGCCGCGGCCTTCTGGATCGTCAATCGGGGGAAAAATGAAAAAATCGCGTTCTACATGACCACTTCGTTGGCGAATTTGGCGACGCATTACCAGTCCGACAAGCAAAACGACAAGGCGATTTCCATTTTGAGGGAGGCGCTGCAAATGGACCCCGCCGACGCCCAGGCCCATTTTTTTCTGGCCAACAACTACCTGGATATGAAAAATTACGCGGCGGCCGTCGCCGAATACGGCGAGACTCTGCGCTTGGACCCGCGGCACTCGCAGGCGATGTATCTTCTGGGAGCGGCCTATTTCTATCAGGGCGACGCGAAGAGAGCCAGGGAGGAGTGGGGGCGCGTGCTGGAGATATTTCCTTCCCATCCCCAAGCCCGCCAGGGTTTGGATTTCCTCAATGCGCGGCGGAGCGCTCAGTGAATGACGGCCACGCGGCCTTTGAGAAAGCCCTTGTCGGTCCTGACCGTGTAGATGTAGACCCCGGAGGCCACGCGCCGGCCGGCTTCGTTGCGGCCGTCCCAGGAAAGGCTGCGCTGGGTGTCCACCAATTCTCCCGTCATGGTGTAGAATTGAACGTTGAGATTGTTGCCCTGAAAGGCCGGCGGAATGCGGATGGTCAGGGTTTTGGAGCCGTCGTTGTGGAAAGGGTTGGGGTAGGCCTCCGGTTTTCCGGTCAGAGCCGTTAAAGATCCCCGGGTCAATAGACGGAGAGCGGCGTAAGCGTCCACCTCGCCCCAGCCGTAGGTGGTGTCAAACCCCGCTGAACCAAGGTCCTCGGCCGAGTTTCGCAGAGTGTCGACGAGTGTGGCCGTGCTGACGTCCGGTTTGGCCGACATCAGCAGCGATACCAGCCCGGCGACGAGAGGCGAGGCGAAGGAGGTGCCGGTTTGGTTGCCGTAGCCGCCGCTGGTCTTGGCGGTCAGAACGCTTTGTCCGGGAGCCACCACATCCAGTTCAGAGCCCCTGCCGGAAAAATTAGCGATTGCCCCTCCCAGAGTTGTGGCGCCGACCGCCACGACATTGGCAATTTTGGCCGGGCATTGGACTTGAGTAAAAAATCCGTTTGAAGAATCGGAGTTTCCCGAGGCGGCGACGACAAGAATGTTGTTGTTCGATGCTAAGGTAATGGCGTTTTGCATAGCGGTAGTGCAGTTGGGCGGACACTCGGCTTCGAGAATGTCCGGCTTGCAGCCGAGGCTCATGTTGATGACCGTCCTTCCGAACTCGGAGACGTTGGACGTGGCGGCCGAGACGACGTACTCTATTCCCCGGACGATGTCGGCGTCATTGGCGCAGACGTCGCCGATGTCGCAGTCGGGGTTTCCGGTCCCGTTGTGAAAAATCTGCACGGGAAGGATTTTGGCCGACCAGCTCATTCCGGCGATGCCGACCGCGTTGTTGCCGACGGCGGCCGCCATCCCCGCCACGCCGGTTCCGTGGCCCAAAATATCGGCGACGGCGGCGGTGCCCGTGCTTGTGGGGGGCACAGCGTTGTACATGCGATTTGCGGCGTGCAGGTTGGCCGCCAGGTCGGGGTGCGTCGTTTCGATGCCCGTGTCCAGAACGGCCACCGTCGTGCGGCTGCTGGCGCCCGTCTCAAAGCTCCAGCCGCCGTAGGCGTCCACCTGCTCCAGCCAATATTGGGAGGCGGCCATGGGGTCGTTGGGCGCCGTGCCGACCGGATGGTAGATGAAATTGGGCTGGACGTCCACGACGTGTCCCGCATCCCCGCCGTAGGCGGCCATCGCCTGTTCGATGCTGACGGAGGGGGGAAGAGCGATTTGGGTCCAGCCGCTGGACTCCATTTTGTCCAGGATAGAGGCCCCGGGAATTTGGCCGTGGGCCTGAAGGCAGCCGGCCCCGGCCGAAGCGGAGAATTTGACCAGCACCTGTCCGCCCTGGGCGATGCCGAGGGTTTTGCCGGTGGAGAGGTTTTGAACCCGCACCGCCGCCAATGCCGGCGAGACGAGCAAACAAGAAAAAGCGGAAATCAAAATCGTATTTGCGAGTTTCACTTGTTTTCCTCTATTGCGACTGTCTTATGGTAGGCCGCCAGTATATCTTTTTCGATTCTGAGCCGCAATTTTGGGTCCAGGATTTTAAAGCATTTGGTGCCCTGTCCGGGATAGAGCAGCTCGACGGCGCCGCCGGTCTTTTTTAAGATGCCGAAGAGGACCGCCAGCTCGTTTTCAAAGACAACCTCCACGTTGGCGACCCGTTTGGGATAGGGAAGCAGCGCGACGTTTCCGACGCGGAAGCCGGCGCCGGGAGCGATTTTTTGGGCGGCGATGGGCGCCGGAGAGGGGCCCTTCTTGAAGGCCGCCAGGGCGCGCTCCAAGACCTCTTTATGCAGCCGCTGCGTGAGGATGCGCATCTCGGGATAAAGCTTGCCGTTTTTTCCTTCATAGGCCGGAAGTTGAAAAGAATTGAATTCGCCGTTTGAGACCAGCCGCAGGCGCGCCAGGGCCAAGGCATGATTGAAAGTGAGGTTGATTTCTTTTTGAGATCCCGAGTGGACAGCCTTGAAGGCGGTGACGCGCAACTGCGCGGCGCGGCAAATCTCAGGCGCCGCCGCGGCCAAAGCGCAGCAAAGCGCCGCTCCCAGCGCGGCGGGGTTAACTCTTGCGCTCAAGGGCGTGGCGGGGACGGGAGGAGTTCTCGCGGTCGATGATGCCGACCAGCTCGTAGATGTCGCCCAGCTCGTAATCGGCCCCGGATTCCTTGGTGTCGAAGGTATTGCCGTATTTCGCCCAGGCGGTGCGGATTCCAAGGGCTTTGGCGCCGGCGATGTCGCGTTCGGCCCAGTCGCCCACCATCAGGGTTTCCTTCGGCGCGGTCTTTAGAACGTCGAGGGCGAATTGAAACGGCTTGGGGGAGGGTTTGCGCTCGTTGGTGTCGTCGAAGGTGATGATTTTTTCGAAATAATGCTGGAGGCCCAAAGAGACGATTCTCAGCCACGCCTGCAGGCGCGGGGCGTCGGAGATGACGACCATGGGGATGGCCCGTTTGTTGAGCTGCGTCAGGGTCATGTTGACGTGGGGGTAGAGCGTCATGTTGCCGTCTTTGGCGCGGCGATAGCCCACGATGCCCGCGGCCAGGATTCGGTAGTCGATGGCGCCGAACTCCTGGAGCAGGACTTTATCGAAGATGTCCTGCTGCTCGATGCCCTCCTTGTAGATGTCGTAGATTTTCTTGCTCATGACCTCTTTGGGGGTGCTGAGCCCGGCGTCGATCATGGCGTCGATGGCGGCGTCCACGGCGGCGCGCTTCATTTTCATGAAGTCCATCAGCGTGTTGTCGATGTCGAAAATGATGCTTTTGATCATGCGCGCTCGATGTATTCTCCCGTCTCCGTGCTGACGACCACTTTCTCGCCTTCCTCGATGAAAAGCGGGACTTTGATTTCAACCCCGGTCTCCAGCGTCGCCGGTTTGGTCATATTGGAGACCGAGTCGCCCTTGACTCCCGGCACGGTCGAGGCGACCGCCAGGGTCACTTTCTTGGGAAGCTCGACGGTGATGAGGTTTCCGTCGATGTAGATGCCCTGCACCTCCATGTTTTCGCACAAAAACTCGCACGCAAGGCCCAGCTTTTTTTTATCAATCGCCATCTGCTCGTAGGATTCCATGTCCATGAATTGCAGGGACTCGCCCTCGGCGTAGAGGAAGGTTTTTTTGCGCTTCAAAACTTCCACGGTCCTGAACTTGTCGGAGGGGCTGAAGCTGCGCTCGGTGATGGCTCCCGTCAGAAGGTTCTTTATTTTTGTCCTCACCATGGCGCCGCCTTTGCCGGGCTTATGGTGCTGGAACCAGATGATCTCCAGGATGTTGCCGGCATCGTCGAAAATCGCGCCGTTGTGAAATTCTCCCGCTCGGATCATGAAAATCTCCTTTATTGAGTCAGAATTCGGCTGCCCTTTGAGGTGACGGCCAGCGTGTCTTCGATGCGCACGCCGAAGCGGCCGGGCAGGTAAATGCCGGGTTCGACGGTGACCACCATCCCGGGCCGAAGCTTTTCCCGGGATTTGGGGGCGACGCGCGGCGGCTCGTGGATGTCGATGCCGACGCCGTGCCCGGTGCTGTGGATGAAGTACTTCCCGTAGCCGGCGCGCGCGATCACGCGCCGGGAGGCTTCGTCAACGTCTCCGGCGGCGACGCCCGGCCGGACTTTGAGCATGCCCGCGCGCTGCGACTTCTCCACCAGCCCGTAAACCTTGGCGTAGGCGCCGTTGGGTTTTCCGGTGAAAACGGTGCGGGTCATGTCGGAGCGATACAGCTTGTAGACGCAGCCGAAATCGATGACGATGGCCTGGTCTTTGCCGATGATTTTTTCCGAGCTGCGGTGGTGGGGCAGGGCGCCGTTGGGTCCCGAGGCCACGATCGTCTCAAAAGCGACGCCTTCGCCGCCCAACTGGGTCATCAAGCTTTCCAATTCGCGGGCCACGGAGATTTCGCTG
Source organism: Elusimicrobiota bacterium (assembly GCA_016206405.1). GTDB lineage: Bacteria > Elusimicrobiota > Elusimicrobia > O2-12-FULL-59-9 > O2-12-FULL-59-9 > O2-12-FULL-59-9. The sequence goes on from JACQRQ010000127.1 coordinate 16,726, forward strand.
CGGCCGGGCTTGATATTCGGCTTAAGCAGGCGGAAGGCCGCGGCGGTCATGGCGCAGGCCTTTTCCACGCGCTCCAGGTCGCGGCGGGACTTGACCGCGCGCAGATGCGCGAGCAGGGAGGGGGTCTCGACGCAGCCCGCGTCTTTGAGGCTTTTTCCCCTGGCGTAAAGCTCTTTTTCGGAGTCAAAACCCACCCGCCGGAGATTGTGCTCCCGGGTGATTTTTCTCAAGGCCGGCAATAGAGAGACGGCGGCCAGTATTTCGCAGCCCGGAACGGATTTTTGAAAGTGATCCTTGAGGAGCATGGGCAGCATCGCCCACACCTTGCGCCTGCCCACCAAGAGCGCGAAACCCTCTTGCGGAAAATCCGTGAGGTAATTGAGATCGGATTGGTGGGTGACTAGGTAGCCGTCCAAACCGTACTCTTTAAGCGAGTTTTGAAAATCCCTGATATTGGCTGGTAGAGGCATGGATGTGTCGAGCTTGCGCGCTCCTCCTGGTGGATGATTTCAGACGTGTTCTTCGAATTCAGGTTAGTATATTAAAAATGCTAGAATCCCACAAGCAATTCTCCGAAGAGAAAAAGCATGGAAATCCTCCTTTTTTGGCTGGGCCGCATCGGAGATTTTGTGGTGGCCAGCCCGGTCTTTGAGGCATTAAAAAGGCGCTACCCGGGGGCGCGGCTGACGCTCGTCTCCTGGCCGGGCGCCTGTCCTTTGGCGGAGCTCGATCCCCACCTGCGGGAGGTTTGGAAAATCCACCCGTGGAGCGCTTTTTGGCGCAATCTGCCGCTGCTGCGGATGCTCATCACCCGGCGTTTCCACCTCGCGGCGGATTTAAACCCGTCCTATTCCAGGTCTTCCGCCCTGCTGACGGCCCTCTGCCGCGCTCGCCAAAAAATCTCCTTCAAAAAGAAGTTTTCAAGCCTGCTTTGCTCCGAGAGCGTCGGCTTCGACGCTGAAAAAGACCACATGATGCAGCGCTACGCCGCCCTGTGCCGGAGGCTGGGAGCTGAATTTGAATTCAGGCAGAGGGTTTATCTTCGACGGCGGCATGAGGCGGCGGCCGAGTCGGTGTTGTCGGCCGGCGCCCTCGCGCCCGACGGGATCCGCGTGGCGGTGCATCCGGGGAATTTCAAGAAGTACGACAACCGTTGGCCGGAGCGCAAATTTGTCGAGCTGACCCGGCGTTTGCTGGAGATCCCCAAAGTCCAGGTTTTCTACCTTGCCGGTCCGGGAGAGGAAGCGCAAGTTCTGGCGATGCTGCAGGAGCTGCCGCCCGCCGTCCGTTTCTTGCCCCCGATGCCCCTTGCCGTCACCGCCGCCCTCCTCAAAAAGATGCGGCTTTTCATCGGCCATCCAACGAGCACCATGCATTTGGCCTGCGCCGTCGGCACGCCGACGCTGACCCTCATCAGCCGCTACAATTATCATTGCTGGCGTCCGCTGGAACCGGGCCACCATTGGGCCGTTTCCGAGCAGTGGGACAGTTGCCGGGACATTCCTGTGGATGCGGCGTGGA
>JACQRQ010000128.1 GCA_016206405.1 Elusimicrobiota bacterium
ATAGGAAGGTGGTAGAGTGGTAGAGTGGTAGAGTGAACGACAAGAGGGCCACGGCGATCCAGCGACTGCGAAGCAACCGCCTTCGCGCCGTGCCGTGCCACTTTACCACTTTACCACTATACCACTGTATCACTCTTTTCTCTCCCACTATACCACTGTATCACTTTCTTCACTTTATAACCGCCATTTTAATGAACTTCTTGCTTCCGCCCACCTTGATCTCGGCGATATAGACCCCGCTGGCGACGTCCCGGCCGGAGTCATTTTGGCCGTTCCACGCCTGATAATAGATGCCGCTGTTGAGCGCGCCCAGAGCGATGCTGCGGACCTTCTCTCCGGCCACGTTGAAAATATCGATTTTGCCGTCCCCGCTCATCCCCGCCGGCACGGAGAAATAGATCATCGTCCCGCGAACGTCCGCGGTCTGCCCGCCCGAAACTCCGTGGAGCATGCTGACGGTTTTTGTCCGCAGGTCGAAGGGGTTGGGGAAGTTATACGCATCCAAGCCGGCTGAGGTGACCGCGGCAGTGGAGCTGATCACCGCCACTTTCGCGTCCAAAAGAACAAAGGTCGAGAAGTGGTCCACGTTGATCTTGACCGTATTGTTGACGCTGTCGAGGCCCGGCAATCCGCCCAAGACGTCCTGCTGCAGGACATAGGTGTTGGCGCTTTCATTGAACCAATAGACGTTGAGTTTGCCCGGATCGCTGACCGTGGTCGAGTCGTAATGCAGCGTCAACTCCGAAGGCTTATTGAGCGACGTCCGGACGCCCAACGGCAGGAAAATGTCATAAAACGCGCTGAAGGGATTGACATTGGGCAGCGCGTCGGCGGCCGCGAGGGCTTTGAAGAAGCCGGCCGGATAGGCGGCGGGCGCGAATTTCAGGCCGTAGGAGCCCCCGCCGGCGTTGTAACCGGCGTTTCTCTGCCGGGTCGCCGCCGGGTTTTCATTGGCTTTTTGAATGCCGACCTTGATCGTGGAGGATGCGTCCACAGCGAATGTCCCCACCGGCAATTCCACCTTGGAGGGGTCATCGCCGCCTATGCGGGCGGTTCCCCCGCTCAGATTCGAAACGGGCGTCTCTTTAACGGCGTCAATCCCGATGAAGACCACCGCCTGCGTCTCCATGGCGAACTCAGGATTGACCGTATCCGTTGAGGCTGGATTTTCTATATTGCTGTAGGCGAAAAAGCGGACCGTGATCGACGAAATACTGGTGCCCTCCGCGTTAAGCTCCAGGGTGAGCTTCTTGCGGTTGTTGCTGATTTCGGCGCCGGAGATAACGCCGGAGGAGGCCGACACCAGGCTTGAAGCGACCTCGTCATCGCTGGTCTTATTGCGCAGGCGCTTGGTGGTGTTGAAGACGATGCTGAACTTCTTCGCGCTGGTCTTCGACACGTCGATTACCGCCGAAACTTCCGGCTTTCTCGGCTTGTAGATTAAATTCAACGTCTGGACGGTGGTCCCGGTCGAAAAGGTCACCGCCTCCCCTTCCGTCGGCACAAGCGTGTCGCCTTCATCATCGGTGAAGATGATCTTGTATGTTCTTCCCGCCCTAAATCCGGTGATGGCGTATTTCGTGACCACCTTGGAATTTCCGGGCGATTCGAGGCTGCCGACAAAGCGCTCCTCGATGTCGTTGACGTTGACCGCTGCGATGGAGGCGATCTCAAACTGGCTGGGATTGGAGCCGTTCGGTTTGACCATCGTTCCCGTCAAGGTGATGCCGCTGGCCAACTCGATGGAGCAGCCGGCGTTCGCCCCCGATTTGAGCTCCACGGCTTTTTCCGCGGGCTTATAGCCCTGGGCGGCCACCGTCAGCTTGTATTTTGCCGCTTCCAAGGAATTGACGACGAAGCTGCCGTCGGACCCCGTCACGATGATGACGTCTCCCACCGGATTGGTCCGCGGGCGGACTCCCGTCTTCTGAATAAACACTTTGGCCGCCGCCAGCCCCTGGCGGTCCGCGTCCGGCCAAAGGAGCTCGCCTCCGTCGCCGGAAGTCACCTGACAGCTCAATTTGCTGGGGGCCGAGGTTAACGAGATATCCAAACCGCTCGTCTTCACCGTGATGTCCACGCCCGCTAAATATTTTTCCGCGTATGCGGCTCGCGCTTGATTCGACTCCTCGAGGCCGACGCGCCGGGCCGCCGTAAAATCATAATAACGCTCTCCCGGATCAAGGCCGCCCAACAGAAAGCCGCCCTGGGAATCGCTTTGCGCGACGACGCTCTGCGAGCCGCTCCCGCTGGAGGGCTCCGCGATAATTTCGATATTGGGAAGGGGATTGCCTTGAGAATCGAGCACCCTCCCGATGACGTTTTGACCCGGCCTGAGCAATACCGTCCCGACGTCCTTGATCTGCCCGGCCGCCACTCTCACTCCGGAAATAACGACCGGCGCCAGATTGAAGCTCCCGCGAGCCGTCACGTCGCCCGCGGCGGACCCCTGCGCGAAGACGACGTCGTAAGTGCCCGCCACAAGTCCCGTGATGGTGAATTGGTTGAAAGAGTCAAAGGCGATAAGCCCGGCGCTCTGGCCGGCTTGAGAGAATCCGCCCTCCACCCAAGGGTTCGCCTGCGCGTAGAGCGCGAAATTTCCAGGAAGCAGAGTATTGTTGTTGGCCGTGATGGGAATGAGCGTGACGGTCGTCGTGCTGCCGCTGACGGAAACCTGCCGCAAATTGATTTTGCCCTGGATGACGCCGGAGACCTCCAGAGAGAGGTTGCGGCCGGTCAGATCCGATCCGGCCATCGTCACCGCAAATGGTTTCGCGGTGTATTTGACGGGGCTGCCTCCATCCAAAGCCTCCACGATATAGCCGCCGTTGGCCACCTGGGTGAAGCTGTAGGCCGCCGAACTGGCGCCCACAAAGCTCAGTGTCTTGGATTGAATCGCCTCGCCCCGCGTGTTTCTCAAGCTGATGATCACGTCCCTAGTTTCAATCGTTCCCACCGGCAAAGCCACCACGCCGGATACGCTGTGCCCGCTGGTAAAGGTGAAATTGGCCGTCGCGCTGGAGTTTCTAACGGTGATGATTTGCTCCACGGGCGCCACTTCGGTGCCGTCGGCGAAACTGCCGTCAAGCTCGGGATTATTGCGGAGCAGATAGGTGCCCGGCGGAACATTGCGTATCAGGTAATTTCCGGAAGCGCTGATCGCGCTGAAATAGGACACCGCCGATCCCCCGCCCGCCGTGGCGGCGGTGATCGAGCTTGAAAAATTGTCGAAACCTCTCGGATATAGCTCCATGCGGAAAGAGCTGGTCGTCACGCAGACCCTGAAGCCGCCCGAGCAGAAAGTGTTTTGAACGGCATTAGCCGCCAGGTCGGCCGCCTTGTTGACGGTGACCGAATAGGTGCTGAAATTGAGGTTCACCGCGCTGGCCAAGGTGATCGAGCCGCCGACATCGTAGGTTTCTCCCCTCAAGTCCATCTCCGCAGTCGCTACCTTGCCGTTGACCACGTTCAGCAACTTTTGAACCCGCTTGCCGGTCGTGGCATAGCGAGCCGCTATGTCATAGAAGCCGGTGCCGACGTTGGGCGGCGTCAGCAGCGTCGCGCTGGTCGACCAAACGTCGAAGCGGCCGCCGTCCCCGGCCAAGGTCGTCACGTTGCTGGTGGAGATGAAAACCCCCGGCCCGTTGACCGTTAAGGAGATCTTGTCGTAATCGGCGCTGCCGGAAGGCAGCAGGAAGTGAAGCCGCGCTTGTCCGGTGAAGCCCTGCAGCACCAAGTTGGCCTTGCCCGTCCCCCCCGAGACCGTCGCCGTTTGAACCCCGGGCAGCGAGGTTGCGGGGTCCACCTGAACGAAACCGTCCAAGAACGTCGTCAACTGGTAGGCGCCGTCCGTCAATCCGCCGATCCTGAAAGTGCTGCTGGACAGAGTCGTGCTTGAAACCAAAATGACCCGCGTAAAGGCGCTGGAGAAGGTCCTCGCGTTAAAGGCATTGATGTAGAGCGTGAGGTCTCCAAAGCGCGTCGAATCGCCTTTGACGGTGACGGTGCCTTCGAGAACTCCGCCCGTGCTGAAGGGCGGAAAGTCCACGCCGCCGCGGTCCGGGGTTCCCAAATCCACGTTGGCGACCACCACCGGTCCCGTGCTCACCGCGTCGAATCCAAAAGCCCGCGCCTTTAAGGCGTAGGCGCCGGGCGTCACATTGAAAAGCGAGTAGATGCCGCTGATCCTCGGCGCCGAGTCTGAATTCTGCTTCCCGGGAATAAACACGCTGCCCCAATAGCTCGGGAAGGTCTGGCCGGAAAGCGTCGCCTCCACGGAGACCTGGGTTCCAAAATCTTGAATCGCGGGCAAAGTGACTTTTCCATAAAGGCTGGCGGCGCGCGTGAAGGCGCGGGTGATATCCTTGATTTCCCCGGCGACAACGGCCACGGATGTGGTGAAAGCGTCGAATCCGAAGACTTCAACGGTGACCGTGTAGGTGTCCGGCTGCACTGTGACCGCCGTCCACGTGCTCTGCCCGACCACGCTGGCGAGCTGCGCGGCGCCGGCATAGTAAGCGGCGCCGCTGTCGGAAATCGTTCCCCCGGCCGGGAAGTGCAGCGTCCCGAAGCCTTGGCGGGTGAAGTTGGCGTTGTTCACTTTCACGTTGCCCCACAATTCAAAGGGGGCGGGGTCGGGCAGCGTGGCCGAGACTCGGATCTGGGCCGGCGCCTCGAAATGAACGTCGGCCGCGGAAGCGGGCGCGGCGACGCTGAGTTTTTTCTCATAGTTTTGCTGCGCCGCATAATCGTAATACTGCGCGCTGAGGAAATACGTCGTGCCGGCCTTAAGCCCGTTCAAAGAGTAGTAACCGCTCGAATCGGTGGTCGCGGAGCGGTAGACGCCTCCTCCGGAGGCCGTCACGAGGGCCCCCTCCGCCGGGGTCGAGTTGCCGGCGCCGACGTAGACTTTTCCGCCGATGTTGATGGCGACCACGGTGATGCTCAACGTGGCCGTGTCCTTCACGATGCCTCCCGACGCTTCCACCAGCACCCGGTAAGTTCCGGAAGAAACCACCGAGCCGCCGCCGGCAAAGCCCGCATACGCAAATCCGGAGCCGCCGGCTTGCGTTCTGCCGTCCCAGATCACCGAACGGCCGGGATCGCCGAAACCGAAGAAATTGGCGACCGCGTCCGAAAAGTCCGTGGTGCCCTGCGGCGCGATCGCCACGTGCCATTGGAAGGACGAGTCGCTCGGCTTGAACCGGATGTAGGCGAAGTCGTTGACGCCGTCCCCATCGGGCGTCAGAGTCAGCGTTTTTGCGCCCGCTCCCGTACCGGCGTCCAAAAGAAGGCTTCCGGCCGCAAATCCTATGTCGGCCGATTTTACCTGGACCGACCGGGTGATGGTGAAGGTGGACAATCCCTGCTCGAAATCGAGGAAGGAGGCCTCCAGGAATTTTTGCCCCGCGCTGTCGGATTTGAAGTAAACCGCCGGCGTTGGATTGGACGAGGAGAGAAACACCACCGCCGCGCTTGAAGCCGTCGCATCGAACTGAGCCGGGCTGGTCGAGAACAGGACGCCCGAATCCGGGGCAAAAGAGGCGTTCAACCCCCTCAGCGCGATGGGCTTGGGCGCGGAAGGCACGGCCTTGTTTCCGCAATGGTCTGCCCCCTTGAAAGCCACGCGCGGAGAAAGCTGGTTGGCGCCCACCACGACCAAGTTGAAATCCTCATAATCCAAACGCCGGGCCTGCCCGACCACCCCCTGCACCGTAGGCTCAGCGCTGATTTTCTTAAGCTCCCCGGCCCAAGAACCTCTTGAGAAAATCAGAACCTTGTCGCTCTGGATCGCCGGCGGCGCAAAACCGTTCCGGTAGACCAGCCTGACTTCCTCTGCCGCGTTGAGAGCGCCCGACTGTACCAGGGCGCCTACGAAGCGTCCTCCAAGATTCGGAAGCAACGTCACGGCGATGGTCGCGGCGGATGTGCTGGAGGCGGTGACATAGCCCTCCAGGTTGGGGTCGTACGTTTGCGGGAAAGACCAGCCCTGAGGAAGCTGCATTGCGATCAGTCCCCCGGCGCTGTAGCTCACCGTGGAGACAAAAGTCATGGTCGCGCTCACCAAACTGCACACCGGCACCTTGGCCGGCGACGAGGCGCCGTCCACCGTGAAGCCGGCGGTTCCGATTCCGTCGCCCTGCGCCTTTTCTTTCTCCAGCGTGACGGCCGGCGAGTTGGAAGCGCGCGACAAATTCCCTTGTTCGTCGGCCGCCTTGACGGCGAAGTAATAGCTGCGTCCCGACTTTAGATTGCTGATGACCGCGCTTTGGGGCGTCCCTCCGGCGACCGGCACGGGCGGGCTTTGGTTGAAGGGGCTGAATTCGATGTCGGCCACGCCGAAGCGCTCCATGATGAATTTGTCGTCGTAGTTGAAGCCGGGCTCCCCGAAAAAGTTGCGGTCGGTGATCGGCGCCACGGAGGAAACGTGGATGTGATAAAAAGCCGCCGTACCCGAGGCGCCGTCGTCGCCCGGCGCCGTCCACGTCAATTGCACGAGGCCCGCGGACGTGGAAACCGCCACCAGGTTGGTCACTTGCGCCGGCGGCGCCGTATCCTTGACCACCGCCGCTCCCTGTCCTCCGAAGGTGAAGGGAATCCGAATGGGCGGACTCTGCACGTTGCCGGACGTGTCCTTGGCCCAAACCGAAATGGTATAGCTGCTGGATTCCGTCAAATAGCTGTCGGGCAGGGCCGAATAGGAAAAGAGGGTCGAGGCGGTGTTGGGCGCGCTCAACTTGGCGATTTGGCTGACCTGGGAGGGCCCCCATACGCCCGACTCCGCCCACCAGTACTTATCCGATTCGCGCTGGATCGCGACAAAGACCTGAGCCACCGCGCTGTTGTCGAAAGCGCTGCCCGAAATCGTGCCCAGGGTCGTCAAAAAGGTGTCGCCGACGTTGGGATACTGTATAAAGGTCGAAGGCGGGGTGACATCGCCCCGGTTTATGTCCCCCGTGGGCAATCCTGTCGCCGGAGCGGTGGATTCCGCAAAAACAGTCACCTTGGAGGGCGGGGTCTGAAGCAAAGTTCTTGAAGGGTTTTCAGCCTGGGCATAGAGGGTGTAGGAGGTCCCCCCCGTCAGGCCGGCCGCGGCGGGCCCGCCCAAATACTCGAAGTACGCGCCTGAGAGCGCGGCGAAATTATAATGCGGGGTGCTCGAGGCCACGATCCAGCGCAGGCTCGGCCCGTCCCACCAGTAGCGGTCGGACTGCCTTTCGATGGCCACTTTGACCGCGCCCACGTTGCCGGTCACCGGGCCGTCAATAAGATGCAAATCGATCAGGCGCGCCCCTTGGAAAGGCCGGTCGATCTTGGCCGTCGGGCTGCTTTCTCCCACCTGCACGGTGATCAGCGTGACCGTCGCCTCCGCCGGAGGATTTTCGACGTTGCGCGAAGCGTCCGACGCCTGGGCGTAAATCGTGTAGGAGGAACTGTTGAGCAGAAACGCGCGCGTCGGCCCGGGGAATTTCCAGAACATCGTTCTATCCGGCCTGAAAGCGGGCAAGGGATGCGTGAGCTGCCCTCCGGAGCTCCAACTCGCCCCATTCCACCAAAGTCCAGTCTGATTTTCCCGGATGGAGAGGCGCACTTCCTGAACCGCGACGTTGTCGGAAGCGCTTCCAAAAATATTGGTCAGGTCCTCCACGCTCGATTGATCCGACGGCGCCTCGATATCGCTGACCGGCGGCTCCAAATCCGTTCCGGCGGCCGCCTCGCCTCCGAGGACCTTGACCGTGACGCTGTGCGGCAGCGTCTGGAAATTGCCGGCGTCGTCAACGGCCTGAGAATAGATCGTGTAGGAGGAGCCGGCCACAAGGGAACTCGAACTCGGGCCCGTAAACAGCGTCCAACTGGGCGGCGTCCAGGTGGCCGTGCTTTGGGACTGCGCGCCGGTCCAGAACGCGCCCGAGTTGGACCACCAGAAGCCGGTCTGATTGTTCCGGATGGAGACCAGGACCCGGTTGACCGTAATATCGTCAAAGGCCTGGCCCTGGATATAGTCCAGCTTGAACACCTCTTGGAAAGGGCTCGGATTGAAGATGATGGACTCCGGCGGATGCGTGTCTCCCGAAAACGAGCGGGGCACCTCGATGTTGGCCTGCGCGGATTGAATGGGATAAATGGGCTGCGACGCCATGCTCACGCCGGAGATCGTAAAGGCGGCCGTGCTTTCGATGACCACGCGGAAGCTGTTTCCGATCGCGGCGTTGGATGAGACCTGGACGAGCACGAAATAATCATGCCGCGTTGACGCAAGGGTTTCCGTTGAAAACCGGAGCAGGGCGGCGCCGGAGCTTGAAAACGCGGCGGTCGCCAATAGAGTATCGAACTCGAAATCAAAGAAGCCGGCCTTACCCTGGCTCGCATTGTCCCGCATCAAACCCACTGCCGGGACATCCGAGGCGCTGCCGGCGAGCTTGACCCGCAGCTCGCGCCAACTGCCCGTGCCGCCGTCGGTTCTCAAGCCCAACTGCAGCATCGGCACGCCGGTGAAGCCCTGCTGCGCGGCAAAGGGAGCTATTGAAAAGCCCTCGATAAAAGCGTTGTTCCCGCCGCTTAAAACGGAGACTATCGTCTGGCCGAAGGTCAGCGCACCGGACGCGCTAAAGGCCTGCACCGTGGCTAATTGGGGCACGGTCGCCGTCACCGTGAACACCGTCGTCCCTGCGGTCAAAGCCGCCGATGAAGGCTTGACGG
>JACQRQ010000132.1 GCA_016206405.1 Elusimicrobiota bacterium
CGGCATCGGCTCGGTGGGGGGGACGGGCAGCCTCGGCCCCGGGGGGCAGGCATCGGCGGATTGGCTCATCGTTCCTTCGACGGGGTCGGGGGGCAGCAGCCCGCTGGGCAAGCGCTACGGCGTCAAGGCGGCGATGTCCTATTCGGCCTTCGGCGTGCCGCAGACGCTCTCCACGTTCGAGGATTTCATCACGGTCAAGCCGCAGCCGGCGATTCAACTGGAGTACGTTCTCCCCTTCGAGGTCTTCGCCGACGAGGCTCTGACGCCCGGCGTTGAGCCCATCGAGCCTTTTTCTTTGGGACTTCGGGTGAGCAATATCGGATTGGGGACGGCGAAGGGCTTTGAAGTGGCCTCGGGACAGCCGAAGATCGTTGAGAACGCGCAGGGGCTGCTCATCGACTTCAAGATTCTGGCCACGCAGGTGGGCGGCGAGACCATTCCCAACACCTTGCTCATCCCCTTCGGCGACGTCGCGCCCGGCGGCGTGAAGCAGGCGGCGTGGGTGATGACCACCACGCTTTCGGGGAGGTTCGACGTGTTTGAGGCCACCTTCACCCATGCGGCCGAGTTGGGAGGCGCTCTGACGTCCTTGATTCAAAGCGTGACGACGTATACGCTCATCAAGGACGTGCTGGTGGATTTGGCGGACCGGGACGCGCAGTTCGACTTTTTGGTGAACACGACGACGCAGCGAAGCGAGATAGAGCAACTCTACCAGAGCGGACAGTTTCCGGTTCCGGACGTGATCCTTGAGTCCGATCAAGCCTCCCCTATCGCGGTGGCCAACGTGCCGGCAAGCCTGAGCGGGACTTTGACGGGGGCCACCCCCAGCCTGACCATGAGTTTCCAGTCAGGCGTGTCTTCGGGCGTGTGGGTGCACGCGGGGGCGACGGTGGCGGCGTCGGTGGGCGGGCTCGACTTGATTTCGGCGCGGCGCTCGGACGGCAAGAGCCTCAACGCCAAGAACTTCTGGACCTCCGAGCATTTCGACAAGGACACTTTGGAGACGAGCTATGAAATCCAGATTTTGGATTTAAGCTCGGGCGCGACGGAGTACGTCTTGAGTTTCGACCCGGCCTCCGTGGACCAGCCTCCGGCGGCGGTGGGCGACCTTTCGGCGCAGACCGGAAGCCAGGGCGGGGAGGTCGCCCTGAGTTGGACCGCTCCCGGGGAAGACGGCAACAGCGGTTTCTTGTTGGGCGGCAGGTATTTGATTCAAAGGGAGGAGGACCCCGGGGCGGTTTTCTCCCCCGCCTCGGCCCAGGTGAATTTCGCCACGGCAACGGCGCCGGGGGCGACTGAGTTTTACTTGATTCAAAACGCCATCGGCAACACGACCTTCTACCTGCATCTCTTCACCCAGGACGGAGGCGGCGGCATTTCAGGACTCTCCAACCAAGCCACCGCCTACACGCTGCCCAACCCGCCCCAGACCTTGGTCTTTGAGACGGTGAGCTCCAGCTTTATGGCGGTGAGCTGGCAGCCCGGAAACAACCGCTTTCCCATCGAGTACCAGGTCTATGTGGACACGGACACGGAGGCGCCGTTTGTGGACTCAAGTCCGTTTTTTGATTCGTTTACGACCTCGCATACGTTCGCAGGGCTTTTGGCGGCGACGACGTATTACGTTTTGGGCATCGGGCGAAGCACGGATACTTTGGTCTCCTCCCAGATTGAGGTGTTGGGCTCGACGCTGACGCCCATAGACGTTCTTCCGCCGCGCACGTCCCTTTTGGCGACCGGGCCCCAGCTCAGCACGGGCACCATCTTCGTCTCCTCGGAGACGTTCTTCGGCTTCTCCGCCGTGGATGACTTCGATTTGGCGGGCGACGGCCGGGGCGAGGGGGTGCTGGACACGCAGTACGCGGTGGACTCCGATACATTCAGCGTCTTTGCGGGCACCTTCAGCCTAGTGGAGGAGGGGACGCATACGCTTGAATTTTTCAGCCGGGACACGGCGGGCAATGTGGAGGCGGTAGAGATAACGACGGTGGCGGTGGACAACACGCCGCCCGCTACGGACTTAGAGGTTGCGGGCTCAAGCGCCACCAACGCCTTGGGGCAGATGGTCGTCTCGACGAGCGCGTCTTTGGGCTTTCTGTCGCAAGACCCCGTCGTGAGCGGGGCGTCCGCTGGGGTGAGGGATATTTTCTACGGCGTGGACGGCGGCACGCTTGCCGTCTTTTCCAGCACTTTCAGCTTATCGGAGGGCTCGCATACTTTGGCCTTCTTCGGCGAGGACCAAGTGGACAACGTTGAGGTTTTGAAGAGCACGGACGTCTACGTGGACGGGACGCCTCCTTTGACCGGGTTGGTCTTTGTGGGCGGGGTCCAGGCGACCATCGAGGCTTCCTCAACGGTCTTTGTCTCCTCGGAGAGTTTCCTGAGCTTTGTTTCCACCGACCCGGCGGTGTTGGGCGCGGCCGCGGGGGTGGACTTTACCGAGTATAGGGTGGATTCCGCCACGACGGCGCTTTTCGACCAGTTCTTTTCCAGCTTTACCTTGGCGGAGGGAACGCATACGGTCGAGTTCCGCAGCCGGGAC
>JACQRQ010000130.1 GCA_016206405.1 Elusimicrobiota bacterium
AAGGCGCCGCGCCCCAGGGCCATGGTCAGGATGTAGCCGGGAATCTTGGGGGCGGCGGGATGCTGCTCGACCTCTTTGGGAACCGAGAGTTCCTTTGAAGCCGAGATCTCGGACTGGAGTTGGATTTCAGTGCTATCGGGCCTTCGCGAGGGTTTGTCTTCGGGCTCGTTCGGGGGATTTGAATCGGTCATGGCATCGGGATGATTTTGATTTTGTAGCATTCCTACGGGTTGCTTTGCAAACATCCTCCTGGTTTGTTTCCCATGGGTCAAAGTGATAATATACCGTCGCGATGGGTCAAAAACCGTTCGTTTCCTTCCTGGTTTTGAATTTCAATGGACGGGAAATTCTTAGGGATTGCCTGTCGTCGCTTTTGGCCCAGACCGACCCGGATTTTGAGGTGGTCCTGGTCGACAACGGGTCCCGGACCCCGTGCGAGCCCTATATTCCGGAGGGCCTCAAAAGCCGGCTGCGCTTGATCAAGACCCCCCACAACCTGGGGTTCGCCGGCGGCCACAACGTGGGCATCGAGGCGGCCCGGGCCGGCTGGATCGTGCTGGTCTCCAACGACGTAGCTTTGGAGCCGGATTTCCTCGCCGCCTTCAGGCGCGAGGCCGGGCGCTGGGCGCAATATAAGATGTTCAACGCCCAGGTGATTTTGAAAGGGTTTCCGCAGGTCATTGACGCCACCGGCCTAGAGCTCTTTTGGGATGGGGTGGCCCGCTGCCGGGGCTGGCAGGAGGACAAGCGGCTTTATCAGGACTCCGCCGAGGTGCTGGGACCTTCCGGCTCCGTCCCCATCATCCACCGGGACATATTCGAGCGGGTCGGTCTCTTAGACGAGAGTTTTTTCTGCTTCGCCGAGGACACCGATTTCGCCCTGCGCGCACAATGGCAGGGCATCGCCTCGCGCTATCTGCCCTCCGTAGGCGCCAGCCACATTCGCTCCGCCACGATCGGGCGCCATTCGGAGCAAAAGGCCTATTTGGTGGAGCGCAATCACATCTGGGTGGCGTGGAAGAATTTTCCGCTGCGCCTGCTTTTGCTCATGCCCTTTTTCACGGCCTTCCGTTACGCGCTGCAGGGGTGGGCGGCCATGACGGGCCAAGGGATTCCGGGAAATTTCGTGCGCGCGTATTCGCGGCGGAAACTGGCGCTGATTCTCCTGAAGGCCTATTGGGACGCTTTCCGGCGCCTGCCTGAAATGCTCGAAAAACGGCGCCGGATACGGGCTTCCCGGAAAATCAGCAGTTTTGAATTCATGCGGATTTTGCGCCGCCACTGCCTCAGTTGGAGGGATTTTGCCTTTAAGGACTGAGCCGGCGGGCGGTTGGGTTCGTTGGAAAGGCCTTGCGCTTCCCGTCGGCCTGATCCTTCTGGCCGCGTGGCTCGCCTCGGCCAACAGCCTTCGCAACGGCTTTCTTTTCGACGACCGCTCCGCGATCGTTGAAAACCCGAAGGTGACCCAAGCCGATTGGTCCGGCATCTGGCGCGAACCTTCCTGGTTTCCCTTGAAGGGGGACCGCGGCTGGCGGCCTCTGACGACTTCCAGCTTCGCCTTCGATTGGCTCATCCACGGGCCCAAGCCCGCCTATTTCCGCGCCAAAAATATTCTGCTCCACGGCCTTAATTCCGTCCTGGTGTTTCAAATGGCGCGGCTCCTGCAGTGCTCGCCTTACGCGAGTCTGGCCGCGGGCTTGTTGTTCGCCCTGCACCCGGCGCATACGGAGGTGCTCAACCCCATCGTGGGCCGCGGCGACCTTTTGACGACCGCCTGCTTTCTTTTGGCGCTTTGGGCCTATGTCCGGGGACGGACCCTCGCCGCGCTGCTGATATTCGCCTTCAGCTTTTTGGTCAAGGAAAACACGGTGACGTTTTTGTTCATGCTGCCGGTCTTGGACATTTATTTTTTCCGCCGGCTGCGGCTCAAGAATTATCTGCTTTTCGGCGCGGTGCTGGCGGGCTACCTCTGCCTGAGGCGCTTCGTGGCCGGGGAATTCATGCCCACGGCCCAGGCCACCAATCCGTGGGACAATCCGCTGATCTCCTTGACGGCCGGCGGCCGCGCGTCCAATGCCCTTTTTGTCGCCGCGCGCTACGTCTTCCTCCTTTTCGTGCCCTATCCCCTCTCCGCCGATTACAGCTACAACGCGATCCCGATGCTGCCGGTCCTCTCGGCGAGAAATGTCTGCGCCGGGGCGCTGCTGGCGGGGTCGGCGGCGGGGCTGGCGTGGTGGTCGCTCCGAAATTGGAGGGCCGGCTTTTTGGCGCTCTTTTTCGCCCTGACTTTCGCTTTGGTTTCCAACATCCCTTTTCCCATCGGCACCGTGATGGCCGACAGGCTGCTGTATTTGCCTTCGGCGGCCTTCTGCGTCTTGGCGGCCCTGGGCTTTGAGGCGGCTTGGCTTCCCCGCGGCTGTGGGCGGCTCCTTCTGGCGCTCTATCTGGCCTTCTACGCGGTGTTGACCCTGGAACGAAACAAGGACTGGGCCTCGGACGCGGCGCTTTTTAAGCGCACCCTTGAAACCTCCCCCCATTCGGCCAAGGCAATGGTCAACGCCGGCAAGATTTATTTGGAGGAGGGAAATTTTGAGTTGGCCCGCGATCTGAACCTGAAGGCCATCGAGTTGAACGGCCTGCCTTCCCTGCCCTACAGCAATTTAGGTTTGGCCTATAAGGGTTTGCGCCGCTACGCCGAGGCGGAAAAGGCTTTTTGGGAGGCCATACAAAGGGACCCCGAGAGCTTGGACGGCTATGTCAACCTTGGGATCATCTACGGGGAACAATACCGCTATGACGACGCCATCGCCTTATTCACCCGGGCCCTGGCGCTGCGCCCCGGCGCCGCGAAAATCCATTACAACATGGCCTTCACCTACAAGCTTAAGGGCGGCTATATGCTCAAAACGGAGAAGCGGCGGGAGGCGCACGCGCTTTTCAGGAAAGCCCTGGAGCATTATGACGCGGCCGTCTTGATCGACCCCGGCTACTCCCAGGCGGTCTCCCAACGGCAGAGTCTCAGCGAAGCGCTAGCGGGCCCGAAACTTTAACGGCAGGAAGGCGAATTTTCGTTTGTGATGGAAAGCCTGCTGCAGCAGTTTTTGAAGCGTCGTTCGGGGAAGGCCGATGACGTTGTCGAGGGCGCCTTCCACCTTTTCTATGAAAGGGTCGCCGGCGTCCTGCACCGAATACGCGCCGGATTTGTCATGGTTTTTGAGCGCCATTTTTCTTAGGTCTTCGGGGGCGAACTTTCTCGCCTTGACCCGGCTCATCTCGGCGCCGATCCAGGACTTTTGATCCTCGGCCCGGACGACGGCCACTCCCGTGTAAACCCGCTGCCAGGTGCCGTTGAGCCGCCGCAATATTCTCTCCGCGTCCTTGGCGTTTTTGGGCTTGCCGAGAATTTTCTTCCGGCAGACGACCAACGTGTCGGCCCCGATCACCACGCCCGTTTTCATTCGCCGGGCGACCGCGCGCGCTTTGCGCATCGCCAGTTCCTGCACCTTGAGGCGCGGCGCGCCGTGGCCGGACCTTTCGGCGATATGGCTCGGGCGGACGATAAAATTTATCCGCATGCTTTTAAGCAGTTTTTTCCGCTGCGGCGAGGCCGAGGCGAGGACGATGGGCAGGAGCGTATCGGCGCGGGGGCTCATCAGTGAAACAGAGTCTTAAAGGTGACCGCGGAAACGATCATCCCGATGACGCTGGTGACGTTGAAGCGCAGCAGGCAGCCCAGCGTGATCTCGATCACCCGCAGGTCGAGAACGGTCGGGTTTAATCCCGCCGCGATTTCGGTGGCGAGCAGGTCGTGGATCTGCCCCTGCGGAAAGGTGATGGCCAAGAACTTCCCCAGAAAACTTCCAATCAAGGCGCCGACAACGACGATCACGACGAAAGACATTGTGCTCTTAAACATGATTTCCACGGCCTCCCGCCGGCCTCATTTCCGCGCCCGGCCCGGCGCTTTGCCCATCGACAGGTCGATCCAGCGCAGATAGGCGGCGCCGCCCTCCGCGATCGGCAGGCTGATCACCTCGCACACGTCGTAGGAATGCTGCTTGACGACGAATTGCGTCAGCCTTGATATTTTTTCGCGGCGCGATTTGATCACAAGCAGATGCTCCGCGGCCTTGTCGATCTTCCCCGCCCACCAAAAATGCGACTCGATGCCGGGGATGATGTTCACGCACGCCGCCAGTTTTTTCCGCAAAAGGCCCCGCGCGATCTTGACCCCTTCTTCTTTGGAGCCCACGCTGACCAGGACGACCCGGTACGGGCTTAAAATCTCGCGGTCCATACGAATCGCTTAACGCGGGAACTATGCTACTAAATGGCCCGCCGGCATTCAAGGCGAATCGCCGTCTGCGGCGATCACGTACAGGAGCCCGCCCAGAATGCTCATGTTTTTGAGAAACATGAGCGTCTGGAAAGTCTCCGAAAAGCGGGCGTGGAAGGTCAGCGTGGCCGCCACGAGAAAGATAAGGAGGGCTTTGGCTCCCCAAGCGGTTTTGACGCCCGCCAGCAGAGACAAGCCGCCGAGAAATTCCACCGAAACCGCCAGCGCGGCGGCGGCCGACGCCGCCGGAACGCCGTAACCGGCAAGATAGGCCCGGGTCGCGCCGAAATTGCAGATTTTTCCCGCCCCGGAAGCGAGGAAGATGAGCGCGATGAGGACGCGGGCCAGGGGCTCCATGAAGCCCGTCCAGAAATCAGCGGAAGCGCCGCCGTTATTACGCATAACGCTATATCCTACCAATTATTTCTGCGAGGGTTGCGGGCACCTAACGGATGTATTAGCATTTTCGTATGAGCTTTCCGGCGGCCGTATTGGTCCTGATTTTGCCGGTGATTGTGTATCTCTCCTTTGCCCATGGCCGCTTGTGGGAGCGTTGGGAACGGCGCGCGCCTGCCTTGTGGGCGGTCTATCTTTTCTCGCTTTGGGCCTATCAAGCTTTCGTTTCCGCCTGCAAGGCGCCGCCAGCCCAGTTTGAGTCTTCCCTGATTTTTTTGATTTATTTGCTGCTGCCTTGCGGGCTGCTGCACCAAACGCGCGGTTTAAAGCCCGGCGCGCGCGGCGCCGCGGCGTTGGCGGCGCTGCTTTTGTTTTGGCTTCCGATGGAGTTTGAGCGCCTCCCTCCGGTGAGTTTGCCGGGAGAGGCGGGCCTGGACCTCAATAAGCTCCTGGCTGTCGCGGCCGCCATGTATTTTTTCATTATCGATGCGCGGCTTGATGGCGTCGGCATGGTTTTTCCCGCCGCCGCCGCGGATTGGCGGCGGACCGCCTTGGAGTTCGTTTTTTGCGCCGCCCTGCTCGTCCCGCTGGGTTTTGGCATCGGGTTTGTCGCCTGGAATCCGCGCTTCGGCGGCGCCGCCTACGAATTGCTCAAGCCGGCCGGGATTTTCGCCCTGACCGCCGTGCCTGAGGAGTTTCTTTTCAGGGGAGTGCTGCAGAACTGCATCGAGAAAATCACCGGCAGGAGGACTCTGGCGCTGGTTGCCGCGGCGGCGATTTTCGGCCTATCGCATTTCAACACGCCCCCCATCCCCAACTGGAAATACGTTTTTCTGGCGTGCGTGGCGGGGATTTTTTATGGGCGGGCGTATCGCGGCACGGGCTCCATCCTCGCTTCGGCCGCCGTGCACACGCTCGTCGACTGGCTGTGGATCAGCTTGTTTGTGCCCGCTTGAAGGGAGGATGGAGTATGCCCTTTTCGGTGATGAAAGCGGTGATGAGCGCGTGCGGAGTGACGTCGAAAGCGGGGTGCAGGGCTTGCGCGTTGCGGGGCGCGATGCGCCGGCCGTTGATTTCCACCACCTCTTTGGGGCTTCTCTGCTCGATGGGGATGTCCTTGCCGCCCGCGAGCTTCATGTCGATGGTGGAGGTCGCCGCGGCGACGTAAAAAGGCACGCGGTGATAGCGCGCCAGAGCCGCCAAAGTGAAGGTTCCGATTTTGTTGGCGGTGTCGCCGTTGCGGGCGATACGGTCGGCTCCCACGATAATGGCGTGGATTTTCTCGCGCCCCATCAGGTAGCCTGCCATGTTGTCGGTGATGAGCGCGCACGGTATCTTGTTCTGCATCAGCTCCCAGAGCGTCAGCCGGCTTCCCTGCAGGTACGGGCGGGTTTCGCAGGCGAACGCCTTCTTGAGCTTGCCGATTTTAAAGGCTTGCCGCACCACACCCAGCGCCGTCCCCCACCCGCCGGTGGCCAGGGCTCCTGCGTTGCAGTAGGTGATGATTTGGGCGCCGTGGGGAAGCAATTTTGCGCCGTGGCGGGAGAGATCAAGATTAGACTGGATATCTTCCCGGACAACCCGTTCGGCCTCGCTTTTGAGGGCCTTCCAGGATTTCCCAGCGTCAAAAGGAACGGCTTGGGCCAGGTTCCGGGCTCTGCCCAGCATCCGGTCCAGGATGAGAGAGAGGTGAACGGCGGTCGGGCGCGCCGAGATGAGGACGTTTCTCGCCTCGGCCATATGCTTGATGAATTCGGCGGCTGCGCGGCTTTCCTTTCCTGGAGACTTATGCGGCCGCAATGTCGCGGAAAACTGCAGGGCCGCCAAGGCCATCGCGTAGGCGGCGGCGCAGCCGATGAGGGGCGCGCCACGCAGGGCCATGTTTCGGATCGTCTCCCCGACTTGGCGGTACTCGGCGCAGCGGATGAAGAGAGTCCGGGCGGGCAAGGCGCGCTGGTCCAGGACGTAAACGCAGCTGCCTTTCCAGAAAATTGTCCGTACGGGGTCGCGCATCGGGCTATTATCGTGAATCAGCCATCAGATCTAAGCGGTTGCATGCTTAACTCTGATGGCTGATTTTGAGGCTTCGGTGTCGATGCGATTAAGGGATGGATTCCATCACGTGCTTGAGATCTTCTTCGGTGCGTCCGCTGATCTCGATGGTTTTTTCCCGTCCTTTGGCTCCGCGAAGGATGTTGACCGTTTTCGGCTTGACGTCGAAGAACTCGGCCAAGTAGCGCTGCAGCACGGAGTTGGATTTTTCATCGACCGAGGGAGAGGTGATTTTTACGCGCAAGACGCTGCCGATACGGCTGACGACTTCATTCTCATCCGACTTCGGAATGACGCGCACTTTAACAATCATGAAGCCTCCTCCAC
Source organism: Elusimicrobiota bacterium (assembly GCA_016206405.1). Classification (GTDB taxonomy): domain Bacteria; phylum Elusimicrobiota; class Elusimicrobia; order O2-12-FULL-59-9; family O2-12-FULL-59-9; genus O2-12-FULL-59-9. The sequence continues at coordinate 7,112 of JACQRQ010000130.1, forward strand.
TCGCTGTTAAGCTGCCGCAAAAATCGCGGAACCGATACGGATACAGTTGGATCCTTCTTCAACGGCGATTTCAAAATCCCGGCTCATGCCCATCGATAAAATCGGCGCGGTGCGGTTTTCAAGCGCCCTCTTGCCGGCAAAATGAAGATCAAAGAGGCGCTTCATCTCTCTAAAGTACGGGCGGGTCGCTTCCACCGGCTCCAAGACGGGAGCGATCGCCATCAGTCCCCGGATATCCAGGTTCCGGAAGGCCTCGGCCGCTTTCAGGAACTCCGCCAGCGACTCCGGCGGCAGGCCGTGCTGCCCGGCGCTGCGGGCGACATTGACTTGAACCAGCGCGCCTTGCTTTTTGCCTCTCGCGCCGGCGGCCCGGTCCAGAGCCAGGGCCAATTTCAGCGAATCGAGCGAATGGATGCAGTCAAAAAACTCGACGGCCCGCGCCGCCTTGTTGCTTTGAAGATGGCCGATAAAATGCCATCTTGAAGAGTCCCCGCCGCCGGCGGCTTGGATTCTCCGCTCGGCGTCCTGCATCCGGTTTTCTCCAAAAAGGATAGGCTCTTGGCTGCGCAAGAGCGATAAGAATTGCGCCTCGGCGGCGTACTTGACGGCGACGACGAGGCTGACGGGCCTTAAATCGGGAGACCGGCGGAGGGCGGCGCGCGCACGGTCCCGGACCCGCTGCAGATTGTCAAAGAGCCCTTCCACGCTCCGCTATTATATCATTTTTCGAGGAGAAATAACAATCCCCCGCCAAGAGTTCTTGGCGGGGGATTGCGTTTCAATCGACTCGGTTTGAAGGCCGAGAGGACGTTAGTACATCTCCGGGCCGGGCATCGCGGCGCCTTTCTCCTTCTTCTCCGGCAGGTCGGAGACGAGGACTTCCGTCGTCAGCACCGTGCCGGCGATGGACGCGGCGTTTTGCAGAGCCACGCGGACCACCTTGGCCGGATCAACGATCCCGGATTTGAACATGTCCGCATACTCGGCGGTATCGGCGTCAAAACCCCATCCGTCCTCAAGGCTGCGGATCTTGTTGACGACCACGGAGCCTTCCAGGCCGGCGTTTTCAGCCAATTGCCGGGCCGGGCCTTCCAGCGCCTTTTTGACGATGTTGATGCCGGTCTGCTCATCGGTATCTTCGCCTTTGAGCTTTTCGAGGACTTTCGCCGCCCGGAGCAGGGTCGTCCCGCCTCCGGCAACGATGCCTTCTTCAACGCCCGCGCGCGTGGCGTTTTTGGCGTCCTCGACTTTAGATTTTTTCGCCTTCATCTCGGTTTCGGTGGCGGCGCCCACGCTGATGACGGCCACTCCGCCCGAGAGCTTGGCCAGCCGCTCCTCGAGTTTTTCGCGGTCATAGTCCGAGGTGGTGTCCTTGATCTGGCGGCGAAGCTGCTCCATGCGGGCCTTGATGGCGTTTTTGTCGCCGGCGCCGTCAACGATGGTCGT
>JACQRQ010000150.1 GCA_016206405.1 Elusimicrobiota bacterium
AGGCGCTGCGCGAGGCGGTGACCAACGCCATCTGCCATAGGGACTACGCGAGCGTTCGCGACACGGAAGTTCGCATCTACGACAGCGAGGTCATGGTCTGGAACGACGGCGGGCTGCCCGATGAGCTTTCGGTTCAAGCGCTCAAGAAGACGCACCCCTCGGTGCCGCGAAACAAACAGATCGCGGAGATATTCTACTACGCGGGAATGATCGAGCAGTGGGGCGGTGGAACCCGGCTGATCCTCAATGAGTGCAAGGCCGCCGGAATGCCGGAGCCGGTCTTCGAGCAAGTGCAGGGTTTTCGGGTAACCTTCAGAAAGGCCGCACAGCCCGCCAAGACCCACCGACAAGTACCCGACAAGTACCCCCCAAGTAGCCAATAAGCGCGAATTGCTGGCTTTCTGCTCCACGCCGCGATCCATCAAAGAGATGCTGGATTTTTCAGGGTTGAAGGATAGGGAGAATTTCATGCACAAGCGCCTTCGCCCCCTTCTTAAAGATGGTTCTCTGACCATGACGGACCCCGCGTCTCCGAGAAGTCCCCGCCAACGCTATGTGCGCGCTCATGGCCCTCTCCGCTGATCGGAGATAAAATCGACTGCAGAGCGAGTTCTGGCCTTGGGCGAATTCGCCTTATTTGCCGGGCGGGGATAAATTTATTACCCTCAAGGAAGCCAAACCGGGGAGCAGGTCGCACTCTTCCCGGGTCCGGCAAGCGGCTTGGAGGATATATATGCCCACTTCGTTCCAAAAACTGGGATTCGCTCTTTATATCGCCCTGTTCTTCGGGTTGGTGTTTTTCGGGAAGATCGTTGGATTGGCGGCCGACTACCTATGGTTTAAAGAAATCGGCCTTGAATCCGTGTTCAGCGTCACTTTCATCTCCCAGTGGGGCTTGGGAATTTCAAGCGCCGCGGCCGCTTGGGCGGTGATATTTGCCAACTTGATTTTGGCCCAGAAATGGGCCAAGCACGGCGCCCTGATCTTTAACGACGAGGAAGAGGCCGAAATCCCCCACCTTGAGGCGCTGCGGCAAGCGGCGCCTGCCGTGCTGCTCATAGGCAGCGCGGTCGCGGCCTTTCTCATCGGCTCCTGGGCCGCCTCGCATTGGGATACTTTGCTCAAGTTCCGCGCGGCGACGCCTTTCGGGACCCGGGACCCGATCTTCAACAAGGACATCGGCTTTTACGTATTCTCGCTCCCCTTCTACCGGTTCGTGGTCGGGTTCCTCCAGGCGGTTTTTCTCGCGTCGAGCTTGGCCGCCGTCGTTGTTTACGTGTTGGAGGGCAAACTTCTTCTGACGGCCGGCGGGCTGCGAACCACTCCGTGGGCCAGAAACCACCTGGCCTTCCTCGCAGGCGCGCTTTGCCTTCTCGCCGCGCTTCACTTCCAACTTAAGATGGCGGGACTTCCGAACATCCAAAGGGCCATCGCTCCCGGCCCCGGCTACGCGGACTTGACGGCCACCCTTCCCGCCCTCAAGGCGTTAAGGTTCATCGCCGTCGTTTCCGCCGTCCTGCTGTGGGCCGCCCCGCTCTTTCGCGACGCCAAGCCCGCGCTGGCCGGCATCGCCCTTCTGGCGGCGGGAAGCCTTTTGTCCGGACTCTACAGCGGCCTCATCCAGCGCTTCGTCGTCGCCCCCAACGAAATCGTCAAGGAAACCCCCTACCTTCGGTGGGCCATCGAATACACCCGCAAGGCGTATGGCATCGAGGGGGTCCAAGAATTGGAGTTCGACCCGGCGGAGAACTTGACGCCCCAAACCCTGAGGCGAAACGAGCTCACCGTCAAAAACATCCGGCTCTGGGATCACGCCCCCCTGCTCACGACTTTCAGCCAACTCCAGGAGATCCGGACCTATTATGATTTTATGGACGTGGACAACGACCGCTATATGGTCAACGGGGAATACCGCCAAGTGATGCTCTCCCCCCGCGAGCTCAACCCCGCCGCTCTTCCGAGCCGCATCTGGATCAACGAACACCTCACCTATACCCACGGCTACGGCCTGACTGTGGGGCCCGTCAACCGCATCTCGCCCGAGGGGCTGCCGGAATTCTTCATCAAGGACATCCCGCCTCAAGCCTCCACCAACCTCACGGTCGTCCGGCCCGAAATCTACTACGGGGAAGCCAGAGGCAGCTATGTCATCGTCAACACCGAGTCCAAGGAGTTCGACTACCCTTCGGGAGAGGAAAACATCTACACCAATTACCACGGAAGCGGCGGAGTGCCGATCCACGGCTTTTTGAGAAAACTCCTGTTCGCCCTGAACTTCAAAGAAATAAAAATCCTTCTATCCGGCGACATCACGCCGAAAAGCAGAATCCTCTATCACCGAACCATCCAGGAGAGGCTTTCCAAGGCCGCCCCTTACCTGCGCTTCGACCAGGACCCGTATCTGGCCGTTTCCCGGGAGGGAAGGCTTTTCTGGATTGTGGACGCTTTCACGGCGACCGATAATTACCCCTTTTCCGAGAGGATTGAGGGCATCGGAAATTACGTTCGGAACTCGGTCAAGGCGGTCGTGGACGCCTACAACGGCGACATTTCCCTCTATATCACCGAGGAAAACGACCCCATCATCCAGACCTATAGAAAAATATTTCCAAAGGCCTTTCACGACATTTCCGAGATGCCTCCGGATTTGAGAAGCCATATCCGCTATCCCCAGGACCTCTTTTCCATCCAAGCGCACATCTACGCCACGTATCACATGACCGACCCCCAGGTCTTCTACAACAAGGAGGACCTCTGGAAAATACCCGACAAGTCTTTCAGCAATCAAGTCCAGAAAATGGCGCCGTACTACACCATCATGAAGCTGGGCTCCGTGGGCAAACAGGAGGAGTTCATCCTGATGGTGCCCTTCACGCCGGCCCGCAAGGAGAACATGATCGCCTGGATGGCGGCCAGGTGCGACGCGCCGCATTACGGGAAGCTCTTGGTGTACAATTTCCCCAAACAGAAACTGGTGTACGGTCCCGAGCAGATCGAGTCCCGCATAGACCAGGACGCGGAGATTTCCAAACAGCTCTCCCTGTGGAACCAGGGCGGCTCCCAGGTCATCCGCGGAAGCTTGCTCGTCATTCCCATTGAAAATTCGCTGATCTACGTCCAGCCCCTCTATCTGGAGGCCACCGGCGGCGGCCTGCCCGAGCTCAAGCGGGTCATCGTCGCCTACGGCAACGCCATCGCCATGGAGGAAAACCTGGAGGAGTCTTTAAACAGGATCTTCGGCGGGAGAATGGAAAGAAGCGCCGCCGAGGCCTCCGCGCCCGCCGCCGCCCCTGCGCTCAAAACGCTTATCCGGCAGGCCCGGGAGCACTTCGACAAGGCCCAGTCCCACCTCAAGCGCGGCGACTGGGCCGGCTACGGGCAGGAAATCCGGGAAGTGGAAAAACTGCTCGGCAGAATGTCGCAATAACATCCCGAATGTTAAACTGGACGCCCAACCCGGCTGAAGCCGCCGTTCTGCTCGCTCCGGCCGTCCTTATCATCGCCTTTCTTTACTCTTCGGTGGGGCATGCCGGAGCTTCCGGCTACATCGCGGTGATGACGCTTTTCAGCTTGGCCCCCGAGCAAATCAAGCCGGTCGCTCTTTCGCTCAACATCCTGGTGGCGAGCATCGCGTCGTGGCAGTTCTGGCGCGCGGGGCATTTCTCCTGGCCGCTGTTTTGGCCCTTCGCCGCGTTGGCCGCGCCGTGCGCCTTCATCGGCGGTTATCTCAACCTGCCGACGCGCGTTTTCAAGGTCGTCGTCGGCCTTATCCTGCTGGCTTCGGCGGCGCGATTTCTTGTGCGCCCGCCCGCCGAGCAGGAGCCGCGCGCGCCTTCAAGAGGCGCCGCGTTGTGCGCCGGCGCGGGGCTGGGCCTTCTGGCCGGTTTGACGGGCACGGGCGGCGGCATCTTTCTGACGCCGCTGGTGATCTTCATGCGCTGGGGACGCACCAAGTCCGCCGCGGCCGTTTCCGCGCTTTTCATTCTGCTCAACTCCATCGCGGGCTTGCTCGGCAACCTGAGCGCCACCAGGCGCTTCCCGGATTTCGCCTGGCCGCTGGCCGCGGCGGTCGTATGCGGCGGGACCGCCGGCTCCTATCTTGGAAGCCGGAAGCTGCCGCACGCCGCCATCAAACGCCTCCTCGCCGTGGTTCTGACCATCGCCGGGGCAAAGCTCATTTTTACGCCCTGACATCCGAGAGGTTCGCATGGCTTGTTCCAGAGAGACGCGCCAGGATTTCGTCCGAGTCGGCTTCGAGGTGCCGCATGACTTGAGCGGCCTGCGCCTCGACCAGTTTCTGGCCGCGCGCCTTCACCGCCATTCGCGCGCCAAAATCCGGCGCCTCATCGAAGCGGGAAAAGTGCTTTTCCGGGGAAAAAGCGCCAAGGCTTCCAGCCGGGTTTCGCAGGGCGAGAGCGTTTTTATTTTTTATCCCAAGCGGGAAGACCCCCCCTCGCGGCACGACGCCCTGCCGGTCATTTATGAAGACGATTGCCTCTTGGCGGTCAACAAGCCCGGCGACGTGCTGAGCCACCCGACCGACAAAATCATCCAAAACAGCGCGACTTTTATTTTAAGCCGCCAGTTTACGGGGCGCAGCCTGCACTTGGCGCACCGCCTGGACCG
>JACQRQ010000137.1 GCA_016206405.1 Elusimicrobiota bacterium
CGCCCTGGTGGACCTGGACGGCCGGCGGCTCTACTCCAGCCCCTCTTACCGGATTTTGGGCAATTTGGGAGCGCTGCGCGGCTCCGATTCTTTCAACGAAATTCACCCGGAGGACCGGGAGAAGATCAAGCTGGTTTTTGAGGAAACCTTGCGCACGGGCGTCGGCCAGCGCGCCGAATATAGGTTTTTGCTCAAAGACGGCTCCATCCGGTTTATCGAATCGCAGGGGGACGTCATCCGGGATAAATCCGGGAAGATCGAAAGGATCGTCGTCGTTTCCCGCGACGTGACGGAGCGCAAAAAAATGGAGGAAAAGGAGAAGCTGCTCCAACAGCAGCTTCTGCAGGCGGAAAAATTGAAGTCCCTGGGAGAGACGCTGGCCGGCGTCGCTCACGAGCTCAACAATCCCCTGACCGGGATCATCGGTTTTTGCGAGCTGCTGCTGCAGGCTGAGACGGTAAAACAACATCCCCAAACGCGCCAGGATATCGAAGAGATTTTCAAGCAGTCGCAGCGCTGCAAGCGCATCATCCAGGGCCTTTCCACCTTCGCCAGGCGCCATAAGCCCTCCAAAAAACTCATCGCCATCAACGCCATGATCGAGGACTGCCTTCGCCTGGAAGCGTATCACTTCCGCACCAAAAACATCAAAATTCACCCGACTCTGGGGCCGGACCTCCCCGACACCATGGCCGACGACCATCAACTGCAGCAGGTCCTTTTAAACCTGTTCATCAACGCCTACCAAGCTATTAAAAAGCACCGCGAGCACGGCAATCTCTACGTGCGCACCAGCCACCGAAGCGGCTTTATACGGCTGGAAATCGAGGACGACGGTCCCGGCATCCCCGCGGAGAACTTAAATAGGATTTTTGAGCCGTTTTTCACCACCAAAGATATCGGCCAGGGCACCGGACTGGGGCTTTCGATTTGCTACGGCATCATCCGGGAGCACGGAGGCAAGATTTGGGCGGAAAGCCCCCCCGGCAGAGGGGCGCTATTCGTGGTGGAGCTTCCCATCGTGCAGGAAGCTGAGCCGGAGCCGGAGCCGGAGGCCGCCCCCGAATTAAACCTGCCCACCGGACTCAAGGTGCTCGTGGTGGACGATGAGCAGGTCGTTCAGACCGTGCTCCGGCGCGTGCTGTCCCAGATGAACGCCCGCATCGAAGACGCCTTGGACGGGCACGCCGCCGTGGACAAGCTGGAACGCAATGACTACGACGCCATCATCTGCGACGTCAACATGCCTGGAATCGACGGCAGAAAGCTCTACCAGTGGGTCCAGGAAAACAAGCCGCATCTCCTGTCCCGGTGGATTTTCATCACGGGCTCGGTCACCGAGCAAACGCAGCAGTTCCTCATCGACACGGGCCGGCCCATCATCAAAAAGCCCTTTGACATCCGCAGGATTCAGGAAGCCCTGCAGGATCTCTTTTGATCCCCGCCGCCATGCCGCAGCCCGCGCCGTCCGCCTCCGCGCCATCTTCAGGCAAGACGTTCGTCTTGGATACCAACGTCTTGATCCACGACCCGGAATCCATGTTCCGATTTCAACGCAGCGCCGTGGTGCTGCCGTTGACCGTCATCGAGGAGCTCGACCAATTCAAGCGCCTGAAGGACGACCGCGGCGTGAGCGTGCGCAGGGTCATCCGCCTGCTCGACCGCCTGCGCTCGGGAGGTAAACTCACCGACGGCGTCCCCCTCCAACACGGAGGGCGCTTGAGCATCGAATACCGAAAATTGGAGCGGCTGCCTTTGACGCTCGGAAACCATTCCGCCAAAAAGGACAACGAAATTTTGGCCACCGCGCTTTATCTGAAGGAGAAAGGGCAGCGGGTCGTCTTGATTTCAAAGGACATCAACCTTAGAATCAAGGCCGAAGTGCTGGGACTGGAGGTGGAGGATTACGAGCGGGAAAAAGCGCCGGTCGAGAGCCTGCACAAAGGCTGGAAGGAATTGACGGCCTCGCCGGAGAGCATCGACCGTTTCTACCGGGATCGCCGCCTGGCCAATTTCGAGGGCGCCGGCGGGATGCTCCATAATGACTTTGTTATTTTAAAATCCGAAGGAGACCGCTCCCAAAGCGCCCTGGCGCGATTTAAGCCGCCGGAAGGCCTCGTGCCGCTGGAGCATGCCGGACAAAAAACCTGGGGAATTCAGCCGCTCAACGTGCAGCAGAAATTCGCCGTCGAGCTGCTTTTGGACAAGAGCGTCAACCTGGCGGCGCTGGTGGGAGTCCCCGGCTCGGGCAAAACCCTGCTGTCGTTGGCGGCGGGACTGGAGCAGACCATCGAGCATTCCGACTACCGCCGGCTGTTGATCTCGCGTCCCATCATCCCGGTCGGGAGGGACATCGGCTACCTGCCGGGAGACAAGCAGGAAAAGCTGGCGACTTGGATGGGCGCCATCAAAGACAATATCGAGTTTCTTTGCGACGTCTCCGGAAAATCGCCCTCCGAAGAAATCCAGGCGCAGGCCGTGGACATTCTTCAATCCGACAAAATCGAAATCGAGGCCGTGTCGTTTCTGCGGGGACGCAGCCTGCCCGGCGTTTACTTTATCATCGACGACGCCCAAAATCTGACGCCGCACGAGATCAAGACCATCATCTCCAGGGCGGGGGAAGGCACCAAGGTGGTTTTGACCGGAGACCCGTACCAAATCGACAACCCTTATCTCGACGCCTCCTCCAACGGGCTCTCCAACCTGGTGGACCGTTTCAAAGGGCAGCCCATCTTTGGCGTCGTTAAATTCGACAAAACGGAACGTTCCCGCCTCGCGGACCTGGCCGGCAAGCTTTTATGATTTCCTTCAGACGGTTTTGACGGGGAAGCGCATGCGAAAGTTCGCCCCTTTTTTGTCGCCGCTTTCCAAAGCGATCGTGCCGTTGTGCCTTTCGACGATCTCGTAGACCAGAGACAATCCGAGGCCCGTCCCTTTGCCCAGCGACTTGGTCGTGAAAAAGGGCTCAAATATCTTGGCGCGAATTTCCTCGGGGATTCCCGGCCCCGTGTCCTGCACCTGAAGCTCAATCTGGGCCGGCGGCCCGGCTAAATGCCCGGTGCGGACGGTGATCTGCCCTCCCTCGGGCATGGCGTCCACGGCGTTGTTGCACAAATTGACCACGATCTGCTGAATCTGATTTTTATTGGCCGTCACTTTGGGAAGCCCGGCGGCAAACTCGGGAACAAGCTCCACGTTGGCCATCTTGGCCCGGACGCGCACCAGCGCCAAGGCCCCTTCCACGCTCGCGTTTAAATCCAAGTCCTCCCTTTCCTGCGATTTAGAGGATCTGGAAAAAAGAAGCAGGTTCTGCATCAATTCCTTGCAGCGCAGGGCTTCCCTTTCAATGGACTTGACCGGCAGCGCCATAGGATCGCCTGCCTGAAGGCGTTTGGCCAACCCCTGCGCGAAGCCTAAAATAACGCCCATCGGGTTGTTGATTTCATGCGCCATGCCGGCCGCCATCTGGCCGACCGCCGCCATCTTTTCCGATTGTATGAGGCGGTTGCGGGAGGACTCGAGTTCCTGCGCCATCTTAAGAAAATCCCGGGTCAAATCGCCTATTTCGTCGGCGGTATTGACGGGAAGCTGGATCGAAAAATCGCCCTGCGCGATGACGCGCGTGGCGGCGCGGAGCTCCTCGATGGGCCTGACGATTCTCCGGGAAAAAATAAAGGCCAAAACCACCGCCAGCGCGGTGAATACGGCGATGGCGGCTATTTGGACGTAGGCCGCCGCCCGCACCAAGCTGTCGATTCTGTAGTAGGTGAGCTTCAGATAGCAAATGCCCAGGTCCGAAACGCCGGAGAGCCCTTCCGACCAAACGCGCTGATAGATCACCTCGTAGCGGACGCCGCTTTCCCTCTCGGCGGCAAATAGAGCCGTCCATGAATTCAGCGCTTTCGCAATCATCTCCGGGTCCGGCTGGAAGGGTTCGGCGGCGGGCCCTCGGAGTTTGGAGGCCAGCACCTTCCCCACCGGGCTCAGAAGATGCGCCTCTTCCACGTCCGGATTGGCCAAAAGCGAATCCAAAAAGTCCTGCGCCGCCTTGATTTGATTGCGCGACAAGTTCTCCCCGGCGATGCTTTGGAAATTGCGGATGAGGACCAGGCTTCTCAACTGGAACTCGTGCTCCAAGTGGCTCTTCAACGACCGGATTCCAAAGGCGAAAAGAAAAAGAGCGCTGGAGACCAGGCAGCCCAGCGTCAGCAGGAAAATTTTATCTCTGATTTTTTTCATGCCGGATGGTCCTCCGGAATGATATCAATTACTCCGCGCCGAAGCATTCCTTGGAAGCGCGGGCATAAAGCTCCGGCGGAGAAAAAGCGCGGCGAAGCGCCCGGGCGATTTGCGAGGAAAAAAGAAGGACGGCCGTCAAAACCAGGATCACGAAAAGCCCGGTCATAAACAACTCCAGCGCGATGACCCGCCATACCTCCCGATCCAGGCGGTAATAATTGAACTTCAGGTAGCACACCCCAAGGGTGGAAATGCCCGAGAGCTCCTCGGACCAGGCGCGCTGGTAGACGATCTGGTAGCGGCTTTCCCCCTCTTTAACGTCGGCGAACTGCGGCGTCCACGCCTTAAGCGACTGAGAAAAAAGATCGGGATTGAGCCGGAAAGCGCCGGAGGTCGAGTGGCGCAGTTTGGAGACCACGGGAGCGCCGTGAAGATCGAGCAAGTGAGCTTCCTCCAGGTCCGGGTCGGCCATGAGCGAATCCAGGAAAATTTGAACGGAGGCCGTCTGGCGGCGCTCCAGATTTTCGGAGGCGATATGCTGGAAGGTGCGCGCCAAGGCCAGGGCTCTTAAATGCAGCTCGCCCTCCAAGCGTTTTTTCTGGAAGTAAACCGCCGACGCCGTCGAAAGCGCCAGGGCGGCCGCCAGCAGGCCGAAGACAGTCAAGTAAAACTTCTTTTTAGACGTTTCCATTCAAAATTGGAACGCCAACTCGGCGATGAAAAAATTACGTTGCCCCTGAAGGTACAGGTTGGCGGCCGTCTTGGCCGCCTCGATCACATGGGAATTTTCCCAGGTGTGCTCCAGCTTCGCCACGGTGTTCTCGGACAAGCGCCAGCCGAGGCCCAGAGAGTAGCGAGAGAGGTCTCTCTGATCGTACTTGTATTCGTCGTAGGGAGAATTATTGAAGTTGTTGGGGGTGTAGGCCAACTCGGTCCCGGCGAAGCGATATCCCAACGTCGGGCTGAATGTCCCGATGACGGAGTAGCGGCCGAAAGCATACGCCTTCTGCTCGGTCCGCGGGAAATAGCCCAGCAGCTCGCCGGTGAAATACCGGATATCGCGGTCGAAGGCGTCGCCGCCTCCATCGTTGTGGTGAAAATACCCGTAGCTGAGCCATGCCCGGCCCAGGTCGCAGCGGAGCTTCAAGTTTCCCTCCAACGCCTGTCCGGTGACGATTTTGCTGGCGCTGGCCCCGGAAGGTTCCTTGGTTGTCCCCAAAGGCTGGATTTGAAAGCCGCTCAGCCACCATTCGGAGCGCCCGGCGGTGGTGTTGTTGCCCTGCTTGCCGAGATTGAGGTAGCTCGCGCTGGCGTAAAGCCACGGCAGCGGGGTCGCGCTCAACTTGAGCGCCACCGTCTTGTTGGGGTTGTCGTCGAAGTTGAACTCCTTATTGCCGTTTTGAAGCGATGCCGCATAGGCCAGCTTCCCTTCCGGCAATATATCGCCGAAAACGACCACGCCCTCGTCCAAGGCCCAAGGGAAAGCGGTCGAAATAGAGGCTACGGGGCTTTCGGCGGCGTTCCAGCGCAGATACTCTTCACCGAAGGGCATAAAGGTCCTTCCCAATCTGGCGTTGAGCCAGTCCATCCCAAATAGGCTTTCCCCCTGAACGTAGACCTGCTGCAGGGACGGGGTCCGGGTCTGGCCTTCCCGGGTCAGGCCAAAGTCGTACCAAAAGCTCATGCCGGGCCCCAAATCAACGTCGAAGGTCAAGCCCAATTGGTATACCGAAAAAGAATTATTGCGCTCCAACTGGGCCCTGGATTGCCCGTCTGAAATCCGGACCGCCCCGTTTCCGCCGATATGTATCCGCTCCGTCCAATCGGGCAGCGCCGTCATGCTCCAAACCGGAATCGCCGGCAGGCACCCTAGCGTCAAAACCGCAACCAGCCGCAAACACCTTCGCATAATTCCCCTCCGCAGCCTTTATTGGATTTCCGGCAATTCCTCAACCGACAGCGTGAAATCAAGTTGGCGGGCCTCTCCCGCATCGAGCTCGACTTCCAAGCTCCGGGACGGAAGCCGCTCATGCCAGGCCGTGACCCTGTATTTCCCGGCCGGCAAATCGAAAGCGTAGCGGCCCTCGGCGTCAATGCCGCTGAAGTAAGGCGAGGCCGCGAAGATAGAAGTTTGAGCCCGGGGATATTCAAGACAGAAAACGGGGTAAAACCCCAGAGCGTCCAAGAAAACTTCCTTTTGGCCGCCTGGATCAATCGTCACCATGAAACTTTTTGGCGCTCCTCCGCCCGAATAAACGGTCAAGGAATCCTGGGTCAGGTTCTTGAAAGCGACCGGCGACGCCGCGGGAGCGGCCAGAAAGCCCGGCTTGACGCCCACGCTTCCGCGCGTCATTTCAAAGGTGATGGAAAAGCCCTCGCCTGATGTCGTGGAGACCGGCAGGCTGGGCGCGTCGCCGGAAACCGCCGGGGCGGCGGATTCCGCGAAGACGACGACGTTTTTTAGATGCCCGTAGTCGAATAATTTCGCGTACTTAAGGCTGCGGCTCTTATAAGCGCCCGCGGAATCCCCGTGAACGGCGACTTTGGGCTTGGCCTGTACCCTCCCCGCCAGCCGGCTGGGGGCCCCCCTCTGGGGGACCGCGGGTCCCCGGAGCTCATCGGAGGGGGCCAGCCGGCTGAGGGCCCGCCTTTGAGGGACCTCGGCGGGCGCCGACTGCTCGCCTTGGCCGAAAGCGGGCGCGGCAAAGAGGCAGCCCAATACGAACCACAGGACGGGCAGGGCGCGCCGCTTCATCCGGGCTCCAGAGTCTTGGGAATTTCCGCCAGATTGATATCCACCTTGATGGGCTCCGCGGATTGCACGTCCACGGTTCTCACCTCGATGTATTCCACGCCTTCCGGCAGCGAACTATGCCAGGTGCGCACCTTATATTTCCCGACCGGAACGCCGGAAATGACGAACGCCCCTTGGACGTTGGTGATTGTTTTTAAATGAGTCGGGGAGACGAAAATGATGCCGTTCATGCTTTCGTGAACGGAACAGAATATGAAAACGGGCCCGGCTTGGTCGAAGGTCACGGATTTGCTCCGGCCCTTGGGATAAATCCCGAGGTCAAATTTCTTGGTTCTGGAGAAGGAAAACACGTTGTGATCGATTTTGTCGTCATTGGGAAAATCCACCGTCTGGCCCGCCGTGATGGCGACAAATGCGGGGGCGAATTTGGCGCCTTTTTGGCGGATCACCGCGTGTTCCGGAGGCACTATGACGCCCAACTCGCCTCCATCCGCGGCCAAATAAACGACCACGCCGGAGAAGTCCCATCCCCGCATGGGCACTTGCGCCTTCTTTGATTTCAGCTTGCTGACGAAGACATGCCCCTGAACCCGGCCCACGGGGGCCCCGGAAGGCTTTTCGCCCCGCGCCGGAAGGGGCGCCAGGATGAACAAAAGAAAGGCCAGTAAAATTTTCATAAAATTCTAAAAACCTAGCCCGATCGTCGCCGGCCATGGCAACAGCGAAAATCATACCATAATCCCGCGCGCCATGCGCCGGAAAAACCTCCGAATGCGTTTGTGGGCCGGCTTCTATTTTTATAATATTGATAATTCCTATACATTCCTATCAACGCCGCCGCATCGCATGGAGACCATGAAACAGACTCGCGCATCCCCCAGCCCATCCCCCGAAGCGGACCTCGGAACCATTGTGAAGCTGATGACGGCGTACCGGGGAGCCCGCGTGTTGACGTCCGCGGTCGAGTTGGGCGTGTTTCAAACGCTCTCCCGTAAGTCTTTGCGCGCCGGCGAGGTCGCCCAAAAGCTCAACGCCAAAACGCGCCCGACCGCCATCCTCATGAACGCCCTGACCGCCCTGGGATTTCTGCGAAAAAAAGGCGAGTTTTACGCCAACGCGGCGGTGGCTCAAAATCACTTGATTCAACAGGCCAAAGGAAGCTTGGTATCCAACCTGAGGTACCAGGAGCTCCTGGCCCACGCCTGGGCCGATCTGCCGGAAGTGGTAAAAAGGGGATATCCCCGCCGCGCGCTCAACGGCCTGCTGAGCCGCGATCCCCGCTTCGTCCGGGACTACATCAAGGGGATGGCCGACATCGCGGAGCGGCCGGCGCGCGAGTTGGCGGCTCAGTTGGACCTCTCCTCCGTCCACCGCATCCTGGATGTCGGAGGCGGGCCCGGAACGTACTGCCGGGCGCTGCTGGAGCGCGAACCTCATCTGCGGGCCGTTCTGCTGGATTTGGCCCCGACGCTTAAACTTACCTCGAAGCTGTGGGCCGGGAGTCCGATGCGCGACCGGGCGCGGTTTAAGGCCGCGAACTATCACGCGGCTTCCTTCGGCCGGGAAAAGTTTGACTTGATTTTATTTTCCCACATCACGCATGATGAGGGAGAAGACGAGAACCGCGCGCTGACGGCCAAAGCCTTCGCGGCTCTGCGTCCGGGAGGACAACTGGTGATCCATGATTTCATGCTCGAACCGGATCACGCCGGGCCCCTGTTTCCGGCTCTGTTCGCCGTCCACATGCTGGTCTACACCCGCAAAGGCCGCGTCTACAGCGCCGGCGAGTACGAATCCTGGCTGAGGGAAGCCGGATTCCGCGGCCCGCGCCGGCTCGATATTTGCCCGGCGAGCGCGAACGCTTCCAAGGCGATCGTGGCCGTCAAGCCGTAGAGAATTATAGTCATGCGCAAACTTATTTTCCTCGCCGTTCTGCTTTGGGTCCCCGCCGACGTAGTCGCCAGGGAAACGCTGGTGGTGTGCGATGACGTGCGCGACCCCCTGACGCTGGACCCTCAAAAAGAGTTCACCGAAAAAAACCACACCATCGTGCAGCAGATTTACGAGGGCCTCGTTCGCTTCGATCCAAACGGCAAAATAGAGCCCGTTCTGGCGCTTTCCTGGCAGCGCAAGGACCCGCTGCGAATGCGCTTTAATTTGCGCCGGGACGTCCTGTTTCACGATGGAGAGCCCTTTGACGCCGAATCGGTGAAATTCTCGATCGAACGCTACCTAAATCCCGAGACCGGCTTTCCAGCTTTGGGATTTATCAATTCTCTGGATAAAGTGGAGGTGCTTGATCCCTACACCGTGGATATTCTCACCAAACTTCCAGATGGCCTATTGCTAAATCGCTTGGCTGGATTTATCCTGATGGTACCCCCCGGCTATATCGGCCGGCAGGGAGCCGCCGCCCTCAACAACCATCCCGTCGGGACAGGCGCATTCCGGTTCGACCGCTGGGAATCCGGCAAATTCATTTCTCTGAGCGCCAATGAAGCGCATTGGAATTTTTCTAAATCCACAGGAAAAATCAAGAATCTGATTTTTAAGTTCATTCCGGAAGACAAACAAATTTCATCCCTTCTTAAGGGAGAGGTGGACCTGCTGACCAGTGTTCCGGGCACTAAAACCGTGTTCCTAAGAAAAAATCCATCGACCCGCCTGTTAAAAAAACCGGCCCTTTATACGATAGGCGCCTGCCTAAGGACCACCGGAGGCCCTCTGGCGGATAGGCGCGTGCGTAAAGCCCTCAATTACGCCCTGAACAAAGCCGACCTCATCCGCTACGATGTTCTTGGCAACGGCATTCCGCTGGCTTCGTTGACCTTCCCGCAAGAAGAAGGCCATAACCCGAATCTCAAGCCCTACGCTTACGATCCGAAATACGCCCGGCAATTGCTGGCCGAAGCCGGCTACCGCGACGGATTGACCCTTAAAACATTCTTGAAAGTGAACGCGGAACGCACCGGCAATATCATCGCCGCGCAACTTAAACGGGTCGGGATTCTTCTGGACATCACTTTAGTTCCCGACGCGCTGCTCATGGAGTATTTAAAAAAAGAAAAATGGGACATGATTATAGGCGACGTGCCCAATCCGATGATGCACCCTTTTTTTATTCAAGCCATTTTCATCTATTCCAAATCTCCTTTCGCTTTGGCCCAGGACGCTGAGTACGACCGAATGCTGGAGACGCTGGTCCAGACCATGGACCCGGCCAAACAGAAGAGCCTGAGCCGAAAGATCGACCGGTACGTGCATGAGGAGGCGCTGAGCCTTTTCACCTATCAAAGAATCCGCACTTATGGAATTCGCCGGGGCATTCATTTTGAGCCTTATCTTTCCGGAATGCCTTACTTTTTAAACGTTTATTGGGACAAGGAGGAGGACCGTGATAACCCCAAAAGCCAAGCGTTACACCGTTAAGAACCTCTCGCAGATCAAGGCTTTCCGTTTTGGCGCGCTGAAAATCCGGTTTTTGTCCGGTGACAAGCCGTTTGGGAAAACCTCGATCCTCCATGAGCAGTTGGGGCCGTCATGCCGCGTGCCCGATTTATATCACAAAAAGACCGACGAGCTCGTCATCCTCTTAAAGGGCCGGCTCACCGCCCGCCTCAACGGCAAACCTTTCGCGCTCAGAGCGGGGGACGTCCTGTTTCTGCCCGCAGGGACGAGGCATCAGTTCGTGACCGGCTCCAAAGCCGCGGAGGCACTGTCGATCTTCACGCCGTGCATGACCTTAAAAAACATGGACGTGATTTCCGTCGGAGACAAGGCTCCCGGCAAGAGAGCGGCGCTTAAGTAGAGCGCGAAGGGGGCGTGGAAAGCAAAAGTTCTCGAGCCTTCTGCAATAGGTCGTTTAAATCGAAGGGCTTCATCACGCACTGCACTTGAAATTTTTGCATGAGATCAGCCGGGGGCTGCTCCAGAATATCCCCCGTGATCATCAGGATTTTGGTCCCCTTCCTCCTCAGGCGCTCGTGCCAGTACTCCACGATGCGGCTTCCGGAGACCTCCCCCAAAGCGATGTCGGTGATGATTAAATCATAAGGATGCCGGCTCATGAATCGCAGCGCCGCCTGGCCGGTTAAGGCCAAGTCGGCTTTGTCGCGGTCCTGCCGCATCAATTGCGCGATCATCCGCGCCAGGGACGGCTCGTCGTCCACGATCAAAATGCGCTTGCCGGGGCAGGCGGGGAACGGCGCCGAACGCGCCGGAACGGGGCGGCAGCGAGCGTCGGCCACAGGCAATTCGATGGCGAAGACGGCGCCCTCGCCCGGAGCGCTGCGGCAAACGATGGCGCCGCCGTGGTCATGTACTATCTGCTGCGCGATGGAAAGCCCCAGCCCGGTCCCCTTTCCCGGGGCCTTGGTGGTGAAGACTGGGTCAAAAATCCTCTGAACCAACTCGGCTGGAATGCCGGGACCGTTGTCGGCGATCTCCACGCGTAACCGGTGATCTCGCTCGCGCAGCTTGATATGGATTCGCTTTCTGCCCGGCGTGGAAGCCATCGCGTCGCAGGCATTGTTGAAAATATTGAGAAACACCTGCTCCAACTGCTGCAAATTGCCCAGCACGGGTTTGACCCGCGAATCAAAATCCAAGACCACCTGGATGTTTTCTTTTTTGACCAGGCGGTATTGCAGCAGTCTCTGCACATTTTGCAGGGCCTCCTGGACGCAGACCGCATCGCGCGGCGTCGTGTCCTGGCGCACGAACAGAAGCAGATTGTCGATGATTTTCTTGCAGCGGTCGGCGCTTTCCTTGATCCACAACAAGTCCTCGCGAATGCGCGCCGGCGGCCGCCCCAAAAGAGCCATTTGGGAATAGCCGACCACCGTCGCCAGAGGATTGGATATTTCGTGCGCGATGCCCGAGATCAACTGGCCCACCGCCGAGAGTTTTTCTGCCCGGATGAGCTGGCCTTGAAGCTGCTTCTGCTCCGTGACGTCCCGGATCACCACCGACCATTCCCGAAGGCCGCCAGTGGCCTCCTCCGGCCCGGCCGACCAACTCAGGCTCAGCGCCACGGATTTTCCGTCTTTGGTGATGCCGGGAATCGCGAAGTTGTTGACGCAGGCCTGCCTTTGAACTTGATTGAAGAGCTCGCCAACCGACTCCGCCGCGGCCAGATCGAACAACCCGGTCACGGGCCGCCCCACCGCCTCCGACGCCGAGTACTTAAACAACAGCTCGGCGCCGCGGTTCCAAGAGGTGACGTTGAAATCCCGGTCCAAGCTTAGGATGGCGTCCAGAGTGCTGTTTAAAATCATCCTGCGCCTTATTTCCGACTGGTGCACCTCGTTTAAAAGCTCCATGTTTTCCAGAGCGATGCCGGCGGCATTGGCGAAGACCAGCAAGCTCTCAATCTCCTCCTCCAAAATCGGCTTATGGCTGTAAAAGTTATCCACCGCGATGACTCCCAAAACTTTTTGCTTGCCGTGGATGGGCACGGCGCAAAACGCGCGAGTGCCGGTTTCACGAACGAAGTCCGGATTGCAGCGAGGGTCGCTCTGCGGGTCTGCGATATAGACCGGCTCGTTTCGCCGCACGACATGAGCTAAAATATCGCGGCTTTCCAAGTTGATCGCCCTTTGCCGCATCATTTCGCCGGAAACCCCCGCCATGCCGAAGACGGCGCTTCCCGCCAGCCTTTTATTTTTCCAGTCGATCCAGTAAAGGGAGCCTCGGTCGAAATGCAGGCCCTGCACGACGGCCTCCAGACAGACGGAAAGTATCTTATCCTTGTCCTGCCGGCTGATGACGGCTTCGCTCAAGGTCTGCAGGGCCGTGAGTTGGTCGATCTTATCCTGCAGCGATTGCTTGTTGCGCTTGAGGTTCTTGGCCATTTCATTGAAGGCCGTTGAAACCGCGGCTATCTCATCTTCGCCTTGGACCCTGATGGTCGAATCCAAATCCCCACGGCTAATGCGCCGGATTCCATCCAACAGATCGCGCAATGGCCCCATCACGCTTTTTATCCCCTGCCGCATCACATAAAGCAAGATCAGAACGCTCGCCAAACACATCATGGCGACCACGCTCTGAATATGACGGACCGGCGCCGCAAATTCATTTTTATCGGCTGCCAAAACGATTTCCCATGAAGTGCCGGGAACGGCTTTTTCAATCTGAAGACCCAGTTGATGAAGCCGCGGCTCACCGAGCACCTCGCCGTTGGTCAAACGTTTCATATAGACCCCGCCGGCGGCCCCGATATAAACCGTCCGAAGCTGTCTTTCGAGAGCCTCCGCGGAACCGTCCAAAACCAATACCCCTTGCACGCGGCCCAAAGGGTCGACCGCCGCTTTGGCGTAGCGCAGCACCCGCGCCTGAGGGGCGGTTCCCTTGAGAAAATCGCCGCGCTGAATTTCACGGGGAAACCTGAGCGCCTCCGCGACTATAGGCGGCGCAAGCGCGGCATTCTGCGCTCCGGCCGCTCGCAGCGCTCCCGGCACTTGGACCGCCAGTGGCGAGGCTCCGGCCGGCCCCACCGAGCAAACGAGCCGCCCCCCGGCGTCAAAATAGCGAATGCGCGAGTAGGAGCCGGCCCGCTCGTAGAAGTTGGCGAAATATTTCTGCAGTTGGCGCCGATGGATTTCAGCTTCCTCGCTCAGGTGGTATTCGAGCGTGCTGTGATAATCCTGGATCAGAGGCGTGTCCAAAAGCGTTTCCAAGTCATTGGCGTGCTGCCGGAAGATGTTGGACACCATCATTACGTACTGCTCACTCATGAGGTCGAGTTTCCCGGCAATTTCCCGGTCCAGGTTTCGGCGAAGGATGGCGTAGCTGAAGAACTGCACGGCTACCAGGATAAGCAACAGCAACGGCCCGATTCTCCAAAGCAGCTTTTGAGAAAAGCTTTTATGGGTATCCCGCCACTTAGCGAACATAGCCGCCGTCTGCCGAAGAAGTTGTTCCGCCTAATAGCAAGACTCCCCCTCCCCTTTTACTTCCAAAATAAAGGGACGCAGACGCCGCCCACTATTGGCGCGCCTTCAAAAACTTTTGCCGCACAGGCCCCGCCTAAAACCCTAATCCTTGACGGCGCGGCTCAGCGCGCGGATCCCACCTCTCCGGCGAAAAACTTGTCCAAGGCTTCGATGCGAAGCCGCATCGGAGGCATTTCTTCGGGATCGACCCGGGCGTCGATCACCGCGGGCCTTCCGGCCGCCATGGCCTGGCGCAGGGCTTGCCGCAGCTCCTCCGGCGTCTGAGCCCGGAACGCGAGCGCCCCCATCCCCTCCACAATCCGGGCGATGTCCAGCGGCGTATGGAATCTTGAAGACACGAATTTGCCCTTAAATTGCACCTTCTCGCCGTGGTAGACCATGCCGTGCCCGCCGTTATTGGCCACGACCCAGACCACGGGGACGTTGTGATCGACGGCCGTGTGCACCTCCATGCCGTTCATGGCGAAGGCGGCGTCGCCCACGAGGGCCACCACCGGCTTTCCCCCGGAGGCCAGACGCCCGCCGATAGCGGCCGCCACGGCATGCCCCATCGAGGCCATGCCCAAATTCAAAAAGAAGGTGTTGGGCCGCGAGATCGGAAAATAATGCACCGACCAGGCGATGCAGTTGCCGATGTCCACGAAAAGGAGGGTGTCGGGGGGCAAAACCTCACGCATTTCATGGATCAGGCGCTGGGGCTTGAGGGGCATTTCCTCCGAAAGCATTTTCTCCGGAGACAAATAGCGGGGGAATTTTTCTTTGAAGCGGCGCAGCTCGGATTCCGGCCGCTCCGTCACGGAATCGAGCCAGCGGCGGTCCCGCTCCAGTTGAAAGCCGAGCTCCCGGAGGCAGACCTTGGCGTCGCCCACGATGCCCACGGCGGTGGGATAGTTTTTCCCTATCTCCTTGGGGTCGATATCAATTTGAATCAGGGCCGAGGTCGGCTGAAGCTTCGGGTCCCAGGTGTGCGTGGAAAACTCCCCCAAACTGCACCCGGCCACCAGCAGAACATCGACGTCTCCCGAGAGGAAATAGGCGTCGGCTTGAGGCGAACCCGCGAAGCCGAGCACGCCCAAAGAGAGGAGGTGATCCTCCGGGAAGGCGCCCTTGGCTTTGGGCGAGGTGGCCACGGGAATCATCAGTTTTTCCGCGATGCGGCGAATTTCCTCATGGGCTTGGGAGAGGTTGACCCCGTTTCCGACTAAAATAGCGGGTTTTCTCGCTTTCAGAAGATAGTGAGAAGCCTCCTTGATTTTTTCCCGGTCAAAATTGCCGTTTAAGGTGTAAAATTGATTGGATGGCACGACCTGGCACGCGACCTCCTGCCGGACGATGTCGGCGGGAAGGTTCAGATGCACCGGCCCCCGCCGGCCGGTCATCGCCGTCCGGATGGCCAAGCGGATCATGTCGGCCATCTTGCCGCTGCTGACCAGCATGACGCTCATCTTGGTCACGGGCTTGAACATTTCCACCAAATCAATCCCGTGCGACGTGCTTTCCTGAACGGCGCCCTTGGCGAAAGCCCCCGTCGCGATCTGGGCCGTGAGGACCAGAAGAGGAATGGAATCGGCATGCGCGCAGGCCACGCCCGTCATCAAGTTGGTCCCCCCCGGCCCGGTGGTGGCGCAGCAGACTCCCAAGCCGCCGCTGACGCGGGCATAACCGTCGGCCATGAACGCGGCCCCTTGCTCATGCTTGGCCAAAATGGGCCGTATGGCCCCGGACTCGAAGATCGCCTCATAAAGCGGCATGAGGGGACCTCCGGGAACGCCGAAGATGTATTTGACGTTTTCCGCTTCCAGATACTTCAATAGAAGCCTGATGGCGGTGGTCTTTTCCGATGGCGCCGGCGGCATCCTAGACGGCGACCTCCTGCACGTGCAGCAGCTGCTTGGCCGTTTCGACGATCTTAAGAATATCGAAAGGCTTCTCGAAGAAGGCGTCCACGTGCTTCTTGAGAAATTGCTTGGCGGACTCCGGAAGCTTCTTGCCGGATATGGCGATGATTTTAATGCGGCTGGTCTGCGGGTCCGACCTCAGGGAGGCGCAGACCTTGACGCCGTCCACCACGGGCATGACCACGTCCAAAATGACCAGGTCGGGGTCCCATTGGCCGACCTGCACCAGGGCTTCGATGCCCCCGTTGGCGGTCCGCGGCTCGATGTTTTTGGTGAGCTTCAAAAAGGCTTTTTTGAGCATTTTGGTCATGGGCATGTCGTCGTCCACGATGAGGATTTTCTGCCGGGGTTGCCGCGCCTCCGAGAGCTCCGGCGGTATCGGCATGCCGTATCGGCGCAGGAAGTCGAAGAACTCGGACATAATGATGCGGCGGTGGCCTCCCGGAGTCTTGTAGGCGCGCAATTTGCCCAAATTGACCCAGTTGATCACCGTCGTAGGAAAGACCCCGCACAGCTTCGCTACCTGGAATGTCGTCAGCGCTTTTTCAGCCATATTTTCCCCTTATCTACAATCCTGGTTTTGAAAAGATTGTAGGTATTTAAAGCTTAAGGCCTGATTGTCATTTTGTCAAGGGGGGGGTTGACAAAAAGGCGGTCTTGCGCCATAATTATAATACTTATAATATCCGCTAATCCCGCATCGGCCCGGCCGCTCGCAGTGCTCCCGGCGCCTGGACCGCCAGTGGCGAGGCTCCGGCAGCTAATTGCGCCGGGACGCGGGGCGCGGTTTTACCATGGACGGCCCAAAGGCGGCGGTATTGGTCGTAGACGATGAGCGGGGGTTTCATGACCTGTTCCGCTTTCTATTGGAGCCGAGGGGAATTTCCGTGGACACGGCCTGCGA
>JACQRQ010000138.1 GCA_016206405.1 Elusimicrobiota bacterium
GACGGCGCCGGTTTGGCGCCGGGACCGCCGGGTTTGGCCTCCGTCTGCGGTTTTGGAAGCACCGGGATGTCTATGGCTTCGTAATCCTGGCCCCGGGAGCGGGCCTGGGCGTAGAGTTCCAAAATTTTTCCGGGTTCTTTGCTGGCTCTGGCGTCGAGCACGGCCGCGAGCATGCCGGAATTGAAAGTGCCTTTGATTTCCGTTGGCCGGCCGAGCCAGTCCGTGACCGTGACCTTCAGCGGATCGCCTTCCTCCATGCGAAACAATTCACCTTCCCGGTTTTGACGGATAATTTCCCTTAAAATTTTTCCCTCGTTTTTAGCCTCGGCGACCCAATCCGAACGCCCCTGAACGCCGGTCGGAACGGCCAAGAAGGACCACTCGGCGGCCGCCTGCCCCCACCTCTGCCCGCGCGCCAGAGCCCCGGCATGGGAAGAGTCTCCCGGAGCGTCGCGCTCGACGGCGCGGGAGACCCCGTAACCCACGGCCTCAAAGGCGTTTTGAGCCGCGACGCCGGCGACCATGTACCGGGAGATGCCGTCGATCATCCCCCAGCCGAAGCTGGCGAGTCCGGTCAGCGTCCGGTAAACCGGTCCGACCAGGGGAATAGGACCTTTCTGCAGGCTTCTCAGCACGCCCTCCGGCATCTGCAGGGCCATGCTTTCCCCGGCGAGAGCTTGGACCGGTCCCTGTTCCGCGGAGGCGACCATCGCCCTTCCGGCGACCGTTTTTCCCGTCACCTGCAGGCCTTCGGGGAGATAGCGCCGCGAAAGCCAAATGCCGCCTTTGGCGGCGTACTGCGACGCCAAATCCGACCAGCCTCTTTCAAATAGCGTCCTGAGCCTGCTCCCCGGCTTGAGCATGTTGAGCTTGAGGGGCTGCAGCATGAACATCCATCCCCATTGTGCCGCCCAGGAGGCCCCTCCCGCGGCGCCCTCTATCGCGGCGTCGGCGCCGGATTTATAAGGCGAAGTTTCGGGGGACAATCCATGCGTTCCGGCTGAAATGACCGCGGAGGCTCCTCCGATGATTCCGGTTTGCAGGCTGTAGGCCTTTAAAATATTTAAAAAGTGGACCGGCTGGTAGGCATTTTGCAAGGCGGCCACCGCTCCCATTTGGCGGCTGGGCAGCGTCAGGTTGGCCATATTGGCCATGTCGAGGCCCACGCCGCCGAAATACCGGTACGCCTTGTCCGCTCCGAAACCCACGGTTCTCCAAAGGGCCGCCGCGACGCGGCCGGAAGCCGCCGCCCTCCCGGCCGCCTTGATGCCGACCAAGCGCGCTCCGGTCGCCGCGGTTTTCATCCCCCGGACCACGACCGGCGCGGCCGCGTACATCGCCGCGGCCGTGGTGACCATGTCGAAGGCGGCCGAAGCGAACATATAGGTTTTGGCCGCGTCCGACAGATGCTCAAATTGCTTCTGGGCCACCCCGTCGAGCTTGACGCCCGTCTCGCTGGAGATTCCCTGGGTCAAGACCCCCACGATGTCGGTCGGCCTGGGAGCGGGGCTGTTGGTCTTCCTGAATTTGGCCAAGGCCGCGTCCGCCGCTCCCGGATCGAGCGCGATGAATTTCTCCATCGCGTCGTTATAGCGCCCTTGCCGCATCGCGCCCAAAATATCCTGCCGGTGCTTGGGCCAAATCTCTTTGAGCGCCCGGTAGGATTTCTTGCCCCGGAACTCGTCCCACTGCTGCATGCTCCACTCGGCGAAGCGCTGCTTGACTCCCTTTTCAGGCGTCCACCAGCCGCGCGGCATGCCGGCCCAATCCTGCGCCGATTTGATCCAGTTGCCGCTCGTCAGATATTCCGTGCCCCCCATGTCGAACTGATGGGCGGAAGCGAAGGACTGCATATAAAGGCTCATCTTGTCGGCGGAATAGGTGAGATTGGCCTGGTAAACCTTCATTTGGAGGCGTTCCTTTTCGGTCTGCTCAAAATCCGGCATCCCGGAAAAACCGAGACTCGCCCACACCGCCGGGAGGCCTTCCCATGCCCTCTGGATCTCCGCCAAGCGCGCCTGGCTGACGTCTTTTTTGCGCCGCGCCTCGTCGAGCTGCGCGATGACCGACGCCAGCGCCCGGGCGGCGTGCGGATCACCCCTTTCCGACAGGACCCGGAGCGCCTCGGCCCTGTCCCGGGAGAGGGTCACCTGCTTGCGAACGTCCTCATCGGCCAAATAGCCGAAGCGGGCCTCCCACAAGGACTTGCCCAAAGACGCGGCCGTGACCTTCACGAGAGTCGCCCGGGATTTGGCCTCCATCTCCTCCAGGTGGGCCGCCAAGCGCTGTTCCTGCTCGGCCAAGTCCTCCGCGGCGACCTGGTCCTTGGGATCGGTCAACTTCTGCTCCCGGTTCAGCCAGGCGGCGAATTTATCCAGAGCGCTGGTGGCGCTCGGAATCTCCTGGCCGAAAATCCGGTAAGTCCCTTTGAGAACGGGCTGGCCTTGGCTCAGCTTTTGGACGTTTTCTTTCATGGAGCCGAGCTGGAAAATCAAAAACTGCTGCTGGGCGAATTTCATCCACTCCTCGACCTCTTCGATGCGGGCGGAGCGCGCCTCTTCGCTGATGCCCGGCTCGAAAGCCCGCTCTTTGGCGTCCAAAGCGTAATCCAGATACCTTTGCACCCGGTTCAACGGCCGCCGCAGTTCGTCCGGGAGCCGCATGCGCGAATAGCGGGCGATGGCGCGTCCGAACCACGACAAGGTCGGGATTTTGCCGGCCTCAAGATCGCCAAGGGTCTGCTGTATTTTTTCGTAGGATAGGGAGTTGACGTCCAGCTCGTCGTCGGCGGATTTTTGCAGCGGGTTTTTGGGCATGTTCCACTTGCCGACGTAATACTGGACCTTGCTTAAAGCCCTCGCCTTCTCAAATTGCGCGAGCTCGTTGTCTAAATAATATTTTTGCGCCACGGTCTGGACGCGCTCGAATTCTTCCGGCGAAAGCCGGTCGTAATGGCCGGTTTTGTCCGCGTCGCGGCATTTTCCGATGTACTCGACGACTAAATCCGGCACGTCTCCCCGGGATTTGAATGCCTGGTTCAAATCTTCCAGCATGGAGCAATACTGGCGGCTGTAATGGACCTTTTGCTCCTGCCGCATGCCGTCGTCGAATATCCGGGCTACGGTCGAGACGACTTTTTTTTCGGGTTTTTTGGGGTCCGGCTCGTAGATGACGACTTGCTGCAGCTCGTCGCTCAACGGCCGGACGTAGCGGTCGCGCGTCCACGTTCCGGTGATGGCGTTGTAAGACCTGTCGAAATACGTTTTGGTCTGGTCGGCAAAGGTATAAGTCTGGTTGGTGGAGGCGGTCCATTCCTCCTCGGTTTTTTTGGCGAAATTGGCGACCGAAGAGTAGAAATCGGCCAGGAGATGCTCCGAATCGGCCTCCGGCTTCTCGAGCCGGCGCGCCAGATTATTCACCTGGTTGATGATTTTGGTTCTTTCATCGGGGGCCGCGCCCATGCCGGCTTCGAGCCTGCGGACGGCGCCGATGAGTTTTTCCCTTTCCTCCGGCCGCCAATGCACCTGCGGATTGTCCAGGATGCGCCTTAAAAGCGCGGGCAGGACTTTGCCGACCTCCACATACTCTTTTCTGTCGTTGTCGTAGTAATAGGTGGAGTAGCCGGCCGCCGCGGCCGCCAAAACGCCGTAGCAGCCTATTCCCGGGCTGAGCCAGACGAGGAAAAAGCTTAAAGCCAAAGCGACCGTCTTTCGAAGCGCTTCCATATAACGCGCGCGCGTACTCAAGCCCATACACTAATAGTTTAAGATGCGCCGGAGGCATTTGCAAGGACTAAGGGTCCCCCCGCGCCGCTGGGTCCAAAGTCCTACAAAAGTCCGGGGAAAAACTATTGCGTCGGAGTTTGGTCGGAATTATCGCCGGAGCCGCGCGGCAACTTCTGCAACATCCACGTGGCCATTTTAAAAGGCACATAGTAGGGAAAAGCGGCATACGGAAGAGCATCTATCGCGCTGTCTCTGACCCGGCGCAAAAGCGGGGCGTTTACGCGCTGCTCTTTGCGCGCCAACTTGATTTTCTCAGCGATAAGATCCCGTAATTGGGGCTTGGGGGAAGCCGCCAGCGCCTTGGTCCACTCTTCAATGGCCATCCCGTATTTTTTATATTTCTCCGCCGGCTCTTTTGCGGCGATGGCCTCTTCAAAGTATTTGTTGCCCAAGTTGAAGTATTTTTGCGCCTGCCCTCTTTCATTGCCTCCGCCGCGCCTTTCCCGCCTGGACTCGCCGCCGTCGCCGGACGGGCTTTCGCCCGGGGCGGGATCTTTTCCCCGCGCGCCCCCGGAGAGCGCCGCCTTGATGTCCTTCCACTGCAGCTCGTCGTGCACATCCGGCTTTAGGCCGGTGCTCAGCACGTTATGGGCGGCGACGTCGCAATGCCAGGACGCCACGGTGGCTTTGTCGCCCAATTGGCCGTTGACGAAAGGAAATATCATCGCTTCCTGCTTCTGCGCCGTGGCCTCGCCGGCCTTTTCCTCCGCTTGACGGCGGAACCACTCCGCCAGAATGCCTTTGGCGGCCCCCTGCTTTAGGACGGAGGTATCCGGAATGAAGGCCAGAGCCTTGTCGAAGGGATCGCCTCGCTTGGCGAAAAACTTGATCTCCTCGACCAAGTCCGGATTATTGGCCGGCTTGTGGACTAAAATCCAAGCGACCGATTCCAAATGCGGGATGGGGCCGTCCGGAGGCTTCACCGCCTGGGCGTCCTTTTTATGCAGGTAGGTGTAGGTATAAACGTTGGTGTTTTTGCTCTCCTTGTAGGTCAACAGAAGGTCGTCACCGGCTTCTTCGACGGTCACGTCGTAGCCGGAAAACTGCAGCAAGGCCTTGCCGTTGATGCACAGGCTTTTTTGCCCGCCCGATTGGGAATCGAAAAACACCCAGCCGTTGGGGGTTTGCTTGCGGTCGTAGCCCGTCGTAAACGGCATATAATCGCTGTCGCAGTTTTTGAGCTCCACCAACGGCTCTTTGGGCTCCTCCTTGCCTCCGGGCCCCTCCTCCATCAATTTATAGCCGATGCCCTCCTGCTGCTTGAAGTAATATTTTTTAGGGCCCATCTCGACAGTCGGCATGCTTCTGGACCAATAGTTGTATTTTTTTCCTTGATCCTCGGCGATGGCCGTCACCGCGTCGGGTTTAAAAAGGGAGCCCACCCAATAGGCCGAGTCCAAGTTAATCTCCTTGCCTCTGAATTCATCCACCACCTTCGCGTCCCAAAAGCCCAAGCTGATCACCCTTTTGTCGCCCTTAAACGACATCTGAGGATAAACGTAATATTTGCTCCCATTGGCTTCCATGAGAGCGCCGCCGCGCTCCGTCCCCTGTAGCGCCACGGCATCGAAACGTTTTTTGAACAGGGAATTTAAAGTGGTCTTGTCCTTTTTCTGCTCATTCTCGATGAGAGCCAACTCATAATCTTCTTTGCTCTTTTTTACGTCCACCCACACTTTGCGATCCCCCAGCCGGACACCGACTCTTTTGCCCTCTTTCTGCTCCTTCGCGGAAAGTTCGATCTCTTTTTTCGGCAACTGTTTCAAATAACCGGTATTGGGATCCAAAAACCAGATGCCGCCAAATTTGCCGTGTTCATCATTGAAAACGGACATGAAGACAGAGTTGTCCAACACCCGCACCGACGGGTCCGCCCATAGGTTGGTAAAGTTGGGAAATCCGATGGTGTCGGTGGTTTTACCCCCCGGATTTGGAGCCGGCTTGGCGCCTTGTTTGGCGAGCACGGAAGCGTCCGCGCCGGCGGAAGGGAGCTGTTTTGAAGCCATCGTTCCGTCGAATTCCTTCGTTCCGCGAGCGTAATCGGCGAAGGAGGGGTCGGAACCGATGGATAAAAGAAGCGCCATCAGAGTCGGTTTTTCACCTTGCTGAAATTTGTTCTGCAAAAAAAGATCGGCGGAGCGTTTTCTTTGGCCGTGCAGAATTTGCTGATCCTGGTCCTCCATGAGCAGCCTCAGATAACCCCGCACATACGGCTCCGGGTTTCCCGCGATCTGCTGTTTGAGCATTTCCTCGGAAGAATCAGCGTATCCCTGGGATTTCAGGTAGACGTCCCAGCGCTGGGCGATGCCGGAAACGACGGTTGGATTGTTTTCGCGGACCTGTCCTATAAGGGTTTGCGCCATGGATTCGAAGTCGGCCTCGGGCGGAATGCGAGCCTCTGCCTGAGTTCTGGCGCGGCCTCCGGACTTAGCTGCAAATGAGGGAGGAACCAGAGCTACGAACAAAAATAGACCGAAGATCAGAACGTTTAGAGGGGTTTTCATATTGCCTCCGCTTTTTTTCTGCTTCAGGAGCCGCACTTTTCACTAGATCTTTTTTTTAGGTCCCCCAAGGGTTTGTTGTTGGTTGAGTCTAAAACCCTTAGACTGTTGCTTGGATCCAATCCGCAGACGATACCTTCCTCACAACAATCCAGCGTGCCGCCGGCATTTTGGTAAATAAGATAGGATTTGCCGGACGGGGTCTTGACGGTTTCATCCGGTTTTAGGGCGCCGGCGACGGCCTTGCCCGCGCCGACCATCAAATCTTTTCCCGCGCCCCCCGCCTTTTTCACTAAGTTCCAGGTGCCCGGCAAAACTCCGCTTTTGCCTGGGATTTCTCCGGGACCGGTATACTCCCCCCGCTGGTCGCTCCAGTCTGGATTTCCCTTGTCATCCTTGGCAACGACCTGCTGATCTTTGGTGACGAGACAGTCGCTGGCCGGACAGCATCCTTCTTCCTCTTTGCCGTCCGGCAATTTTTTCTTGTACTTGTAACACGCAATGGAGGAAGTTCCGATCAGGCTGGCCTGGGTCGCCTTGGCGCCCCAGCCCATGATGCCTCCGGCGACGCCCTTTTCTCCGGCGATGGCGCCCAAAATGGTCTCGCTGAGAATTTTGGTGCCGGCGGGGCCCAGGCCCAGAATCTCCTTGCCGGTCAGAGATTCCATCAAGTAATGATCCTTGAGCTTCTCCTCGCGCTCAAGCTGTTTTCTCTTGCGAAGAGCATCCAAATTTTCGCCGAGGGTTTTGCTTCCCAAATTTGGGGACCCCCCCTTGAATTTGCCCCCCTCCTTGTCGTGGCCGGATCCGGCGGCGCTGCTGCCCCCTCCGGCTTCGGCGCCCAAATCCAGAGCGTCTTTTCCGGCTTGGTCCAGGGATTTGACGGCGCCGGCATTGCGGTTGAACATGGCGGCTTTATCCGCTTCGGCTCTGAGCCTTTCCATGGCTTCGCCGGTGCCGGCGCTGGGGCTTCTAGTCGCGACCCCTCCATATCCAGGCATGCCGCGAGCCCCTGAGTAGGCCAGACGCCTGGCGCCGGGGGCGCTTGGCACATCTTGCGCGGCCGACTTGATGTTGGTGCCCTTGAAATTCATGGAAGCCGTGGTTCCTCCGCCCCCGCCGCCTCCGCCCCCCAATCTCAAATGGCTGGCCAGAGTTTTGGGGGGTTTGGGAAGGCCGGCCGATTGGTTGGCTTGCCGCGTCCCTTGCTGAAGAGCGTTGGCCAGAGCGTCCTTGAGGTCCTCTTCCTCGCCCGCCGGTTTTTGGCGCGGCCCCCCTAATCCCATCACCAAAGATGCCGGATCGCGCGCGTCCAGAGGCGTGACGTATTCCTCACCCGGCTCGCCGGGCACGCTGCCGGGCGCCCCCAAACCGCCGGCGCCGGGCTCATAAGCGCCTTTATTTTTGCCGCCGTTTCCGAACATCTCCGTGTCGCGGCTTGAAAAGCCGGGAGTCAGAAAACCTTCGTCGGTCGAGCGGGAAATATAGTTTTCCGCCACGGGCAAGGTGATCAAAAGGCTCAAGCCCGCCCCGATGGCGGCCAAGTCCTTCTTGTCCATGCGCCGGATGCGGGAGAGCAAACCCAAGCTGAACTCAGGGTTCTTGATTTTGAGTTGAGGATTTTGAGGAACTTTGGGAAACGGCTTGGGTTGAGGGGGCATGACCTTCACTCCTCCCCTCGCGCCTTTCGCCCTTTCCCCGCGAAGGAGAAAAGGCCAAGGATAGAGGGTACTAATTATTTAACAGAAATTTTCCGAAATTTCAAGGCCTTTCTTCCTGCCTCACTTTGCCGCTCGATCACTCGACCACTTGAGCACTTGACCACTCACTTTATCTGCCACTCTATCACTTTGCTAGCGCTCGCACGCCGCGTCCACTTCGTCCTGAAGCCCGTCTATTTCCTGGCCCAGCCTATCGGCCTCCCGGTCCTTGCCTTGGGCCTCCGTATCTTTGCGGTCGGCATGCCGGCGCATGCGGTTGGCCTCCAGTCTTTTCCGCTGGCAGGTGGCTTGCCTGCCCGCGCCTTGCCACCATTGACAGTTGCCGCCGCACCATGCATCTGACGCTTCGGCGAGGGCTCTCAATTCCGCCGACTCCGCGCGCAACTGAACAGCCTCTTGCTGACGGTCAATTTTTTCGTTTCCCTTGGCGACAATGATATCCTGGTTCCGGCCCAAGGTTTCGGTGCACTGCAGCATATCGTCGGCGGTCTCGTCCAGGCCGTCGCTGATGGTCTGGTTCAATGTCTGCAGGTTGGGAGGCATGGCGACGTCGCCTCGCGTTTTCAGAACGTCTTGGTCCAAGCCGGTGCCGTTGGCGTAATCGCTGCTTTCGGTGGCGGCCACTTCCTTGGTTTCTTCGTACTTGGCCAAATTGGTGGTCGCGTCCGCGTAGCCCAAACTCCTGAAGGCGGTGTCCAGATTCGGCTTGTCGAAGCCCTGCGCCCCTTTGAGGGCGCTGTCCGGCACCCGGCGGCGGCTGACCTTGCGGATTTCGCCGCGGGCGGCTCGCGGAACGAGCTTCTTGGTCTCGCTGACCTCGCCTCCGGCCTTCTGCGCCATGCCGGCAATCCTGCGGGCTTCAACGCCGGCGGCATCCTCGGCGCCGATGGGACCGCTAAAAAGCCCCTCGTCCGGGACCGCGTAGCCCACGGAGCCGGCGTCTCCCTTCTCCGCGGCGATATTGTTGCCCGGATCGCGCGCGGTTTTTTCGTCAATGAAGACCCCGTCCGCTTTGCTTTTGTCGGTTTTATAATCGCCCACCCTGGCCTGCTC
>JACQRQ010000139.1 GCA_016206405.1 Elusimicrobiota bacterium
CCTTCGGGAAGCCGCCATAGCTGACATCCCGGCCCTCCTGGGACGGGGATCGGAGACTATACTTCTGGTGGAAGACGATCCGGTCGTCTTCAGGCCGACGATGCGCAGTTTGAGGCAAAGCGGCTACAACGTGCTGGGATCGTGCAGCGGCGAGGAAGCGCTCGAAATATGCCGTCGCTGCGCGGACAAAATCGACTTGGTCATCACCGATATGGTGATGCCCCGGATCAGCGGGAGGGAGTTGGTCCGGCGTTTGTCGGCGCTGCGGCCCGAATTAAAGGCGCTTTTTATTTCAGGTTATACCGATGAGGCCGTCTTGCAGAGCGGGGCGCTGGCGCCCGGCACGCCATTTCTCCAGAAGCCCTTCACGCCGGCGGTCCTGGCGCGCAAAGTGCGCGAGGTTCTTGATTCAGCTACTTCTCAAACTTATATCCCAGTCCGGGAACGTTGACGATGTACTCGGCCGTTTTGGGGCCCAGCTTTTTCCGCAGGCGGGAAATGTGAGTCTCAACGGTATGCGGGTCGTTGTAATCCGCCAGATCGTATCCCCAGACGGTTTCCAAAATAAAACCGGCCCGAAGCACCCTGCCGGCCTTCTCCACCAGCAGCGCCAGCAAGTCGAACTCCTTGCGGGATAAGGCGACCGTTTTGCCGTTGACTTTGACTTCCCGCGCTTCGGGATCGAGCTCGATGCCGCGGCTGCGCAGCTTATCGGCGATGGGGTCGGATTTTTCGTAACGGCGCAGAACGGCGCGTATGCGCGCCAAAAGCACTTTCATGGGAAAAGGCTTTAGGACGTAGTCGTCGGCCCCTCCGTCCAAACCCGCCACCACGTCGCCTTCCTCTATTAAGGCGCCGGAGATGATGATGACCGGCAAGTGGCGGGTGGTTTGATCCTTTTTGAGAATCCGGCACAGCGCGTGCCCGTCCAAACCCGGCATTTCGGCGTCGGACACAACCAGGTCGGGGGCTGATTCCTTGGCCAGCATGAGTCCGTCCGAACCATCGGCCGCCGCGACGACAGAAAAGCCGTTTTGAATGAGATATTTCTTGATGGCTTCCCTCAGGCTTTGGGAATCATCTATGAGGAGTATTTTTTTAAGCATAGCCATATTGAGTCCACCTCAATTTGTCCACCAGTGGTAGAGTGGTAGAGTGATAGAGTGGTAAAGCGACCACAAACACATAAACGGTTGCTACCCGTCCCGCACGTCCAGCTGAAGGATTGCCGTCCTTCCCATATCACTTTATCACTCTACCACTCTACCACTTTATCACTTTACCACTCTATCACTCACTCTACCACTCTTCCGCAAGGTGTGAGCAAGAGTTGAACGCCGGTTGAATTCGACCTGAACGCCGGCTGTTACAACATTAGTGAGGAGGGAATATGAAAACAAATTTGAGAGCGATTGTTTGGGCCGTGATTGTGAGTTTGATCGGCGAGGCCGCTTGGGCCGGCGGCTATGAAACCCTCGCCAAGAAACTGTCGCGCGACGCGTCCAAAGCCGGCGTGGAGCGTTTGGCCGTTTTGCCCCTGGTCGCCATGGACGGTTCAGACACCCA
Source organism: Elusimicrobiota bacterium (assembly GCA_016206405.1). Taxonomy (GTDB): domain Bacteria; phylum Elusimicrobiota; class Elusimicrobia; order O2-12-FULL-59-9; family O2-12-FULL-59-9; genus O2-12-FULL-59-9. The sequence continues at coordinate 1,567 of JACQRQ010000139.1, forward strand.
GGAAGGACGCTATATCGCGGAGCAGTTGACCACGCAAATGGCGCTTTACGGCAAGGTCAAAGTGGTCGAGCGCTCCCTGATGAGGGCCGTCGCCTCGGAGCAGACTCTGGCTCAGACCGGCGTGATAGACTCCCGGAGCCTGGGGCAGTTGGGCCGGATGCTTCAGGCCAAGGCGGTGGTCACCGGCTCTTACGTCGGTTTGGGCGATTATCTGGAAATCCAAGCCCGCATCATCGATATCGAGACCGGGGTCGTTCTTTCGGCCCGCCGGCTGCGCGTCGAAAGAGAATGGTTTCCCAGCCGAACGGAATCCGCGCCGGTAGCCAACGGCCGGATGGCGGCCTCTCCCGTCTCTTTTCAGGCGGAAGATCGGCGCTACGGCGTAGAGGCGGATAAATGCGCCCCGGCCCGAAAGAAAGTCGACGAGTTGGAAAAAGGCGTTTTGGATCTCAAGGCGCGTTATTGGGTTTCGGAGTTCAAGAAAAACGGCATTTCCGCCGATAATCTAAAAATGCCCGGCTCTATCATCACCGACCCGAAACTGCGTTTGCGCTTCTATCAACTGCTTAAAAACGCCTATGCCAAGTCCTCTCCCCCGCTCGACGAAGCTGAGATGAAATGGCTCAACGCCGTCGAGCGCAAGGCGTTCGTGTTGTACTACGCTTGCGATTTAAACGAGGAGGCTCTATGAGCGAGCAGGGGTGGCGGCTCATATCACGCGCGGCCGGCGAGGCCAAGGCGAGGGTGTAAAATGATCCGGGAGGATTTGAAAGAAATATTTGAGCAGCGCCGATTCGGAGCGCAAAATTACGAGGCGCTTCTGGTCGGCTTTTTGGCGGCGGCCGCTTTTTTGATGCGGGGGATGCCCGTCGCCTCGTCCCGCTATCTTTGGTGGCTTGGAGTTGCTTTGGCGGCGAATCTCTTGCTCCTGCGCCTTCACGGCCGGCATTCCGGCCCCGCGAGCCTGATTTCGTTGGGCGTCAACAGCCTGCTGGTGGCCTATCTCATTGACTCGTCGGGAGGCCGGAGCTCCATGCTTTGGCCGCTTTTCCTCCTGCCCGTCTTCACGGCCGGATTTTATTTGCCCGGCTGGGCGATGCGGGCCTGCGGCCTGCATGTGGCTTTACTTTTATGCTTCTACTTGGAACCCCTCCGAGGCGCGGAGGCGGCGGCTTGGTTCGAAATATCGCTTAAAGCGGGCTTCCTGCTCGCGTCCTCTTATTTCATAGGCCGTTTGGGCGCCGGAGAGAGGCAGGCGCTCAAAATTGCTCAAGCGCGCCGCGAAGAACTCATAACCCTATCGCGGCGTTGTCTGAGCGTCCAGGACAGTTTGGATGATTCGCGCAAGACTTTGACCCGTTCCCTGAGTGATCTGGGAGACCGGATCACCCTTATCCTCGGCGCCGTTCAACTGCTTCAGGAGTCCATGCCGCAAGGAGCGCCGGAGCAGGAAGATTTAAGGCGCATTTTTGAGGCGGCGCGGCAGAGCGGCGATACGGCGCGGAACCTGACCCTTCAGGCCCATTTGTTTTATCCGGCAAAGGAGCAAAAGATCTTCTCAAGGAGCGAATCATGAGCGCTTCCGCGGCGGCTCGCCTTCTCATTGTGGATGACGATCCCCAGGTCCGGGCGTTGTTCGCCAAGGCGCTGACGTCTCCGGGGCGCGTGGTTGAATCGGCTGCGGACGCCGGTGACGCCCTCCGGCGGCTGGAAAGCGGAGTCTACGACGTCGTGGTCACCGACATCAATATGCCGGGCAAAATGGACGGACAGGACGTTTTCCGCTGGATCAAGGACCGCCGGGCCTCCACCGACGTGATCCTGATTTCGGGGGATCCGACGATAGAAAGCGTCCTGGAGGCATTTCGCTACGGCGCCTGGGATTTTATCATCAAACCGGCGGCGGTCGACGTTTTGCGCGCCTCCGTTTCGCGCTGCCTGCAATGCCGCCGCAATATTGAAAGCATCCGCGATCCGGAGGATGTGCGCAAAAAATTCTCCTTCTTGTATCAAAGGGTCAACGCTTTGGAGAGCATGCGCGGCACCTTGCGCCGCTATCTCTCCAAAGAGGTCATGGACAAAGTGCTCGGATCCGCCGGCGCCTTGGGGCTAAAGAGCGAACGCCTGGCGGCGACCGTCCTGTTCGCCGATATCCGCAACTTCACCTCTTTCGCCGAGTCCCGTCCGCCCGAGGAAGTCATCGCCACCATCAACTCGCTGTTTGAACGCATCAACTCCGCGGTGGCCAAATACGGGGGGATTATCGACAAGCACACGGGAGACGGCGTCATGGCCGTGTTCGGAGCGCCCCGGCGGCAGCGAGATCACGCCGTCCGCGCGGTTCTCTGCGCGTGGAGCATGGTGCGCGAGACGGCCGAGTGGAACGCCGAAAGGCGCCGGCGGGGCCTGGCGCCCTTGGAAATCGGCGTCGGCATCAACACCGGCGAGGTCGTGGCGGGCAACGTGGGCTCCTCGCAGCGCAGCGACTACACGGTGGTCGGCTCGAGCGTAAATTTAGCCGCCCGCCTTCAAGAGCGGGCCGAGGCCGCCGAGGTCCTGATGGGCGAAAAAACCGCGGCGGCTCTGGGCCCGAAGTTTCCGGTGCGTCCGCTCGGCTCCTTCGCGGTCAAGGGCTATTCTCTGCCCGCGGCCGTCTTCAAGCTGGTCCATTCCGCGCCGGCCCCCTTCGCAGCCCCACGGACAGTGCCCTGGGACCCAGAAGCCCCAGCCCTGTCGCAGCGCGACAGGACGATGGAAGCGCCAGAGGCGCGTGACGAGGGGCGTGGGAAGCTCAGGGGACCCGGATGCGCCGGCGGCGCGGCGGCGGCAGTTCGATGAAGGAGGTTTTATGAACGGCGAAAAATTGAATGTTTTGATTATTGAGGATGATGCCGACTGCGCCGGGATGATCGCCGGGATGCTGATGCGGGGCAAGCCCTGCCCTCGCAGTCCCGGTTTTTCGACGGTGCATGCCGGGAATCTCTCCGGCGGGCTGTCGAGGTTGGCAAAAGATGATATTGACGCCGTCCTTTTGGATCTGCGTTTGCCCGAGTCGCAAGGGTTGGAGACCCTGGAGCGGACGCTCTCACGGGCGCCCAACACGCCCGTCATCGTGTTGACCGGCAGCGGCGGGGATACGCTGACTGTGGAAGCTTTGCAGAAAGGGGCCCAGGATTATCTCGTTAAGGGGAACTTTGACTGCAATCTGCTGACCCTCAGCTTGTGCCATGCCGTGGAGCGCAAGAAGGCGGAGATGGCCTTGAGGCGCAGCGAGGTTATGTTCCGGGAATTTGTGGAGAACACGGGCGACCTGATCTGCCAAGTGGATGCCAACGGGGCGTATGTCTACTTAAGCCCCAACGCGGAGTCGATCTTGGGATATTCCCCGCTGGAGCTTATCGGTAAATCGTCTTTTGATCTTATGCCGTCCGAGGATGCGCGGCGCGTCGCCTGCGTTTTAGGGGAGGCCGTCCAGTCGGGAAAGCCTTTCTCCCTTTTGGAGCACGTCGTGATACGCAAGGACGGTGAGTTGAGGACCCTGGAATGCGGCGGCAGGCCCATCTTCGATGAAAAGGGCGCTTTGACCGGCTTTCGCGGCATCAGCCGGGATATCACCGAGCGCCGCCGCATGGAGCAGCGGCTTCGCTCCAGCGAAGAGCGTTTCCGGCATCTGGTCGAACATGCGGCCGATGCCTTATTTCTCTGTGACCGCGACAAAAAATTTATGGACGTCAATCGCGCGGCCTGCGTGAGCCTGGGATACAGCCGCCGGGAGCTCTTGGGCATGTCGGTGGCGGATGTGGAGATAGGAGTTCCTGCGGATACCGTGAGCCGTCTGGGCCAAGAGCTGCGCATCGGCGACACGCGCACGGTGGAGGGGGTTCACCGCCGCAAGGATGGGACCATTTTTCCGGTGGAGGTGCGCTTGGGAATGTTCGAGTCGAAGGAAGGGCCCCTGGTGCTGGCCATGGCGCGGGATATCACCGAGCGCAAACAGGCGGAGCGGGCGCTCAAGGAAAGCGAGGAAAGGCTCCGGCAGTCGCAAAAACTTGAGACCGTCGGGAGGCTGGCCGGAGGCATCGCCCATGACTTCAACAACCTCCTGACCGCCATCGATGCCTACTGCGAGTTTTTGCTGGCGGATTTCGCGCCCGGCGACAAGCGCCATGGGGATGTGGAAGGGATCAGGCAGGCCGGCGAGCGGGCCGCCAGCTTGACCCGCCAGCTTCTGGCCTTCAGCCGCCGGCAGGTTCTCAACCCCGAGGTCTTGAGCCTCAATAGCGTCGTGGAAGGCGTCGAGAAAATGCTGCGCCGCACCATCGGGGAAAACATCAACCTGGTGACCGCCTTGAGACCCGATTTAAGGCCGGTGCGAGTGGACCCGGGGCAGATGGAGCAGATCATCCTCAACCTGGCCGTCAACGCCCGGGACGCGATGCCTCACGGAGGCAAGCTCATCCTCGAAACGGCCAACGTCGAGTTCGCGGAGGCACAGGATTACGGGCAATTTACCTTTCCGCGGGGACTCTACACCATGTTGGCGGTCAGCGACACCGGGGCCGGGATGGATAAGGA
>JACQRQ010000135.1 GCA_016206405.1 Elusimicrobiota bacterium
CGTCGGCGGGAGCGGCGGCGGCTCCGGAGGCGTCTCCACCCCGCGAGCCCCAGATTTGGACGGTGAAAACGGTTCCCGGCGGCGGGTTTTCGGCGGCGGCCTCGGGGGCGGGCGGCGCCTCCGGCGCGGCGTCCTCGAGACCGATCATGCCGCGGATGGTTTTTGGCAAAGCGTCCACGTCGTAGGGCTTTTCCAGGAACAGGTCGGCGCCGATGCGCTTGGCCCTCTCCTGCTCGGCTTGCATCGATTTGCCGGAGACCATGATGACTTTGGTGCCTTTGAGCTCGGGATCGGTTTTGATCTGCTTGCACAGGGACATGCCGTCGATTCCGGGCATCATGATGTCGAGCATCACCAGCTTGGGCAGTTTTTCCCGTATGTTCTGGATGGCCTGCCGGCTTTCCGATATCCACACGGCGCGCAGCCCCGCATCCTTGAGGACGTCGAGGCCCAGTTGACCGACGATGGGGTCGTCGTCTATAATGATGACATCCATCTTGTTTTCCGCCATCGTAGGATTTTAACAATAAGTTAGGAGCAGCGCAACATGTCCTTGAGAATTCTCTCCGGCCGGCTCAAAGGGCGGGAGGTCGCCAGCGTGCCGGCGGATTTTCCGCTGCGCCCGATTTCCAGCCGCATGAAAAAATCGCTCTTCGACATCCTTCGCCCCCTGCTTCCCGGCGCCTGCTTCCTCGAGCTTTTTTCGGGCACCGGCTCCGTCGGGCTCGAGGCCGCCAGCCTCGGCGCCAAAAAAGTTTTTTTTGTGGATAAGGACCCCCTCTGCGCCGCCGTCGCCGAGAAAAACATCCGGCAGCTTTCGCTCGCGGATTGCGCCGAGGTTTGCCGCTTCGACGTTCTGCAAGGGCTGGCCTGGCTCCCCTACCGCTTGCGGGGCGAGCGCGTGGATTTTGTGTTCATGGGACCGCCCTACAGGGATGTCCGTCAGACGCCGCTTTTCTACGTGGCGCCCGTCCTGCGCGATCTGGCTCGCAGCGAGTTTCTAAAGCCCGACGCCTGGGTCATCGCGCAGCATCATAAAAAAGAGATTCCCGAAATTCCCGGGGGCTGGGAGCTCTTCCGCCGCAATAAGTACGGCGACAGCTTCATCAGTTTCTTCAGGCGGGAGCGGTGATGGAGATCAGCTACTCGCGGCTGAAAACCTACCGGGATTGCCCCTGGCTCTTTAAGCTGCTGTATGTCGACGGCCTCTACCCCTCGCTCTCGCCGGCGGGCTCGCTGGGCCTTTCCTTGCACCGGACGCTGGAGCGCTATCATGCGCGCCATCCGGAGCCCGGCGACGCCCCGGATGGGGAGGCGGAGCTCTTGGACGACTACGTCTCCGCCTGGCTTCACCGCGGCTATCAAACCCCGCAGATGCAGGTCGAGTGGTTCGAGAAGGGCAAGGAAATTCTCCGGGGATATTGGCAAATGGAGCGCAGCCGCTCCTCCAAAATCATCCTCGTCGAAAAGGAGTTTCGTTTCGAGGTGAGGGGGGTTTGGGTGAAGGGCATCATGGACCGGGTGGACCTCAACGCGGACGGCAGCTATGAGGTCGTCGAGTACAAGACTCAAAAAGCGGCCTCCAGCCCGGAGGAGGTCGCCGGAAACCTGCAGCTCTCGCTCTACGGCCTGGCGCTGCGGCGCGTCTTCGGGCTGGAGCCGAAGTGGCAGAGCGTCTTGTTTATTCGGGAAAAGGCGAAGGTGCGGGCGCCGTACAACGCGGCGGGCGAGCAGGCACTTCTGGATTTAATCGTCGAAGCGGAGAGAAAAATGGACCAAGGGCTCTACGACCCCGACACGAGCCATTGCGTCCGCTGCGATTTCCGCAACCGCTGCGCTTATTCCACCGCGCCTCAGTCCGCGGGTGACCCCAAAACCTTGTAAGGGTTGTCCGCCACCTCGATGAGATAGAGCGCGGGCTTTAAATTCGCCTGGAAGGTCTTGGCGACGGCTTCCGCGCCCGGATAAAAGCCGCCCCCTCCCCACATGTCCTTTGGACTCAGCTCGAAGGTGAAGGCGAAAATTCCTTTTTCGCCGTAGGCCCAATCGGTGGTGTCGCCGCTGGCGATGTAGAGGTCGCTGGATTGCTCGGGCGTGTAGCCGTTCCATTGCGCCATGGTTTCGGCCAGCTTTTTGAACGTTTCCCGGTCTTTGGGGTTATCCACGGGAGAGTTGCTGTGGCCCCACGGATAGAGGATGAGCTCGCTGAAGGTGTGATAGGACAAGAGGACTTTGACGTTGGTTTTGGCCGATACGAAATCCCGGACCGCGGAAGATTCAGGCTCCGAGAAGCCGGCCGGTCCCTTGTAGATGTCGCTGGAGGTCTGGTCCGAGGCGCCGCCTTCTCCCCAATGGAAGCCGTAATTGCGGTTTAAATCCACCCCGATGTTGCCGTCGCCGTTGATTTTGCGGTTTTTCCTCCACCAACGGTAGCTGCCCGTCGCGATGTCGTATTCCGAGCCGTCCGGATTGACCAAGGGGATGATGGTGATATCGCGCTGCTCCAAAAGGCGGGCGAATTCGGAATCCTTGCCCGCGGCGCGGTAGGCCTCCGCCAAGTGCTTGGCCAGCAGCAGGGGGACTTCCGTGCTCAGGTGTTCGCGCGAGTGGTGCGTGCCCATAAAGACGATGCCGGGTTTTTGGCTCGGCGCCGAGCCTTTTTCGGTGGTGTTGAAGCGGATCGCCTGTATTTGCCTTTTTTCGTGGGTCTGGCCGATGGAAAACACGGAGATCAGATTCGGGTTCGCGGCTTGGAGGTCCTGGAGGAACGCGAGCGTTTCCTGATAATTGTGGTAAACCGCGTCCCGGGGCGGGAAATCGGCGGGGGAAATCATCCGGGATATGGCGATGGGATGCTTTTTCTGGAGCGCCCTGACGGCTTCGATCTCCCGGGCCGTGCACAGCACCGCGACCTTATTCTCGTCCAAATTGACGTCCTCGATGGCGACCAGGCGGGCGATTTTGTTCCGGACGATCCATTCGGCGTTGCTGATTTCATACCATTGGAGCTTTTGCGCGGGGTCTTCCGGAGCCTGAATTTTTTCGGGAGCGAAGCGCTCCAGCACGGTCTTGGGCGAAAGCTCCCGGAGGGCGGCGGCAAACTCGCTGGAATCCTGGCCGGTGGCCTCCAGATATTCGCCGAGGATGCCCGCCACGCGGCCCTGCAAGGAGGCTTTGGAGCCGGGGGGCCCGGAGGCGCCGGAGGCGCGGCGGCCCGTCCCGAAAAAGAAAAAGCTCGCCACGATCAAAGCCGAAACGGACGCCGTCAAAATTTTCTTGCTCATCGGTTCCCCCTTTGTGGAATTCCATTATAGCTTCCTTCATCCGGTCAATCAAGTCGCTTGTTAAGCCGAATCCTCATCGTATCGGAGGATCAAAGATGAGGATAACCCTTGCGCAATTTCCGTATTTGACGCACAATATGGGGAGACAAAAAAGTGGCCGGGAAAAAGTTCAGGTTCAGGGTCGTGGATGATTGGGCTTCGGCGAAAATCCGGGGGGGTACCGCCGTCGTCATCGACGTCATCCGTTTTTCCACGACGCTGTGCGCCCTTCTGCATAAAAAGCGCCGGCCGGTTTACGTGGCCGAAAGTCCGCGCTCGCTGTCGGGAGAAAAGGGCCTTTCCGGCGCGGATGTTTTCTCCGAGCTGGAATTTGAATGCCGGGGCAGGCGCTACGACAATTCCCCTTACCATGTGCTCCGCTCCCGCTCCGCCCGGCCCGCCTATGTCACCTCCACCAACGGCTCCAAGGCGCTCTTCGCCTGCTTGAAGGCTGAGAAGGTCCTCATCGGCTGTTTCGCCAATTTCAACGTGTTGGTCCGGAGCCTGCGGCGCTCGCCCGGCGTGATCTGGCTGGTGTTGGCTTCCTCCGCGCGGCTGAAGCCTTTGGCGGTGGAGGATGGCGCCTGCGCTCAGGCCATTGAGCGCGCCGTCCAGGGTCCCGTCCGCGGCGCCGCCCAAGAATTGAACCAGCTTTGGGACCATCCGCGCTTGGATCAATTCATCCATTACCGCCCGGCGTGGGGGGACAAGGACTTGCGGGTGGTATTGAAGCTCAACTCGCTCCCCCACCTTCCCCGCGTCCGTCCGGACCGCATCCGCAGGGCTCGCGCGGCCGGTTCAGGCGTCGTGGAAATCGAGCCGGAGCGTTGAGGGTGAGACCGCTGAGCCGGTTTCTCGCTGCGGCTTTTGCCTTGTTTCTGGCCGGCTGCGATGGGAGAGGGGGCGGCGGCACGGAACATTTGCGCGCGCCGGAGCCGGCCGGGATGGCGCAAGCGCGCGAAGCGATGGTGCACATGATGGAGCGTGAGGACCTCAGATACAGGCTAAAAGACCCGCGCGTATTGGCGGCGCTGCGAAAAGTGCCCCGGCACAGGTTCGTGCCGGAGGCTCTGGCGTCCGAGGCCTATGAAAACCGTCCGCTTCCGATCGGCGATGGACAGACGATTTCGCAGCCGTTCATCGTGGGCTATATGACGGAAGTTCTGGATTTAAAACCCTGGGAGAGCGTGCTGGAGATCGGCACGGGCTCCGGCTATCAAGCCGCGATATTGGGAGAATTGGCCAAAGAGGTTTACAGCATCGAGATCATCGAAAAATTGGGCTTGCGGGCGGAGGCCTTATTGCAGTCGCTGGGCTACCGCAACGTGCACGTTCGGTTGGGGGACGGCTATCGCGGCTGGCCGGAGCACGCGCCTTTTGACGCCGTCATCGTCACCGCGGCCGCGGACCAAGTCCCGGAGCTCCTGGTGGAGCAGTTGAAAATGGGGGGCAGGATGGTCATTCCCCTGGAAAGGTCCGGCGCGGCCGCCCCTGAGCCCGGAGTGCAGGAGTTGGTTTTGCTTCGCAAGACCCCGGAAGGCCTCAAGCGCGAGACATTTTTCGAGGTTCGCTTTGTGCCCATGACGGGCGAGATTTTAGGCCGCTAGAACTCGAACTCCAACCAGGTTTGGGGGTCGACGGCTTCTCCATGAAGGTAAAGCCCCCAATGCAGGTGGGGGGCTGATGAAAACCCGGTCGTTCCCGCCGCGCCGATAAGCTCGCCGGCCTCCACTCTTTGACCCTCCCTGACCGCGATGGATTCCAGATGCATGTAAAGGGACGACACGCCCTGCCCATGATTGAGGATGACGAGTTTGCCTTGAAGCGGGAAGGCGCCCGTCAGGACGATTTCGCCCGCGTTGGGCGCTTGGACGGGGCTGCCGGCTTTGGCGGCGATGTCCTGGCCCCGGTGGATGCGCCAGGCGGCATTCCGGTTGACCCTGCGGCGCGTGCCGTAAATTTCCGTCAGCCTCCCGCGCAGCGGCGCCCCGAACTTGCCCTTCCAAAGCTGATCGGCGGTTTCCAAGGTGAGTTTGGAGCGAATGAGGGCCGCCGCCTCTTGGATGCGAGGATCTTGAGTCAGAGCCATCTTGCCCTTCGGCATGGAAAGCTCGGCGGAGGGATATCGGGACGGCCGCACGTAAACCGCGAAGCGGGACCCCGGGCCGCGGCCCCCTGCGCTGCCCCAGGGACTGAGCCCTGGGACCCGGGAGCCCCAGGGGGGCGTGGGGAGCTGCGGGGACCCGGATGCGCCGGTGGCGCGGCGGACGGCTGCGTCGAGCAGGGTCCACTCGTAATCGCCGGATTTGCAGTCCACGGGGACGCCGATGAGCGCCCGGTAATCGCCGCCGCCTGTCCGGTAGAAGGGATGGGCGGCGCCCAGGAAGCTCAAACCGGGCTCCGCGCCGGGGGAAAGACCCCGCGCGAGTATTCTCAGGGTTTGGCCCGGCTCGATGATATCGGGGTAGGTGATTGCAATGGCGGAATGGCGTTTTGGAAAATTGAGGCGGATTCCGGCGATGAGCAGCGCCGCCGCCACGAAGGAGGTGAAGATTTCCAGACTGCGTCGGGTCTTGGGAAATCGCATGGAAGCCGGCGCGAATTCGGCGGTTTGCGGCGCCGGGGCGGGTACTTGCCTGCGCTCCGGCGTCTTAGTGCGGCGGTTCGATGCCGAGGCTGCGGCAGATTTTTTTCACGGTGAATTCCGCGATCTCGTTGTGGCGGGTCACGGGGACTTCTTGTCCGTTGGCGCTATTCTTGAAGATGGAGTATTTGCCGGCTTCGCGCGATAGAACGCATTCGTGGTCGGCCAGATAGCGGATGAATTCTCGGCGTTTCATATCCTCAAGCTCCTTCCCGGGCCTTGGGCGGCGCGCCTGCGTCGCCGATCTTTGCGCTCTGATTATAACGTATTTTAACTACCGAGACAATTCCCGCTGGAGCTCGGAGCAGACGGCCAGGGAGGCCCGGGATTGGTTTAAGGTGTAGAAATGAATGCCCGGAGCGCCGCCGGCCAGCAGCTCGCGGCATTGCCGCAGCGCGTAGCCGATGCCGGCCTGGGCGACGGCCTCATCGTCGTCGCGGATGGGCTCCAGCAGGGCGGTCAGCTCCCGCGGCAGTTTGGCCCCGCACATCGTGGTGAATTTTTGAATCTGCTTGAAGCTGCGGATGGGCATGATGCCCGGAACGATGGGGACCTCGATGCCGATCTTCCTGGCTTTGGCGGCGAAGAGGAAATAGTCGGCGTTGTTGAAAAAAAGCTGGGTGAAGACCGCGTCGGCCCCGGCCTGCACCTTGGCGTGGAGGTGGCGAAGGTCGGCTTCTTTGGAGGCGGCTTCCAAGTGCCCTTCCGGATAGCCGGCGACGCCGATGGAAAAATTCCCCAGGCGTTTGAGGTGCCGGACGAGGTCGACGGCGTATTTATAATCCCTTTTTTCGAGCGGGAGGGCGGAGCCGTCCAAGGGCGGGTCGCCGCGCAGCGCCATGATGTTTTCGATGCCGTAGGAGCGCAGCGTTTCGACGGTTCGCTCTATCTCCGGGCGCGAATGGGCGATGCAGGTCAGGTGGGCCACGGTCTCCACGCCCGAGGCTTTTTTCATCCAGCCGCTCGTTTCAAGAGTCTTTTCGCGGGCCGTCCCCATGGCGCCGTATGTCAAGGTCAGAAAAGATGGATGGAGGGTTTTAAGGTCATGCACGGTCTGCTTGAATTTTTCAAATCCCTCCGGCGTCTTTGGAAGAAAAAATTCGAATGAGAAAACGGGGCGGTTGGCGTCTTTGTAGGCGTCTTTCAGGAGCATAGGCAGCGGGCTCTGACGGCAAAGAAGCGGTTATTGTACGGTTTTTGAGCGAAACTTGGCAAATCCCGTATTTGCCCGCCGCTCCGGGAAATGATTAAATGGTCCCAGCGCCGGAAAACTTCGCGCATGAACAAATCGCCTGAATTCATCGGGGAAGCTCTGGGAGACCTGTTCAGTCATTGGGTCGGCTTTGGGCTTCCGGGCTTGCGGCAAAGCCTGGGACTGGCCTCGTTAAGCGAGGCCGGCCGCCTCAAGGCCGAATGGGAACTTATCGTTTTCGCCGCGTATGTCCTTCAAAAACTGATCAGCCGCCGCTTCGACGACGCGCAGGCCGGCCCGGCCGCCCGCGGCGCTTTTATGGAGACCGCCCTGGACGAGGAACTCCTGGAGACGGTCAAAAACCTGATGGAAAGCCGCCTGATGGAATACGACGAAAGCCCGTTCCAGGAGCCGGATGGGAGCATGGGCGCGGAGTTGTGCGCGCAATTGTACGGGCATATTTACATGGATGAGTCCGAGGATGACGCCAGATGGGAGCTGCTGCGAAAAACTTTTAGCGAGCTGTCGCAAAAAGCTCAGCCCATCCTTTCTTAATTCTTCTGGGCGGGGGCGTCCGCCTGCGGCGCCAGACGCACCGTCTGGGTTGGGACCGCGAAATTAATTCCCGCCTTCTCAAAGCCTTCCTTGAGCGCGAAATTAAACTGTTGGCGCGAGTCCATGTAGACGTTGTAGTCGCTCGACAGGACGTAATAGACGATTTCAAAAACCAGGCTGTAGCCGCCGAAACTCTTGAAATGGACCCGGTCGAGCTTGGTTCGGCCGATGCGCTGGAGGATGCCCGCCGTCATTTCCGGAATCATCTTTAATTTTTCAGACGGCGTCTCGTAGGGCACGTGGATCTCAAAGGAAACCCGGCGGCTCACCATCCGCTGGAAATTCCGGATGCGGGACTGGGTCAAATCGGAGTTGGAAAAGACGATCTGCTCTCCGTCCAGGCTCTGGATGCGCGTGGTCTTGATGCCGACGTATTCGACCACGCCCATCAGTTCGCCGACGATGATGAAATCGCCGATGCGAAAGGGCTTGTCGGCATAGATGATGAACGAGGAAAAAAGGTCTCCCAGCAGGTTTTGCGCCGCCAGCGCGATGGCCACGCCGCCGATGCCCAGCCCGGCCACCATCGTGGTGACCTTGAAGCCGAGGTTGTCGAAAACAAAAATCGCGCCGCATCCCCATAAGACGGCGTTGACCACCAGCTTGATGTTGCGGATGGCGGCTTGATTGCTCAGATCCTGCCTGTCCTTGAAGGCGTACTTTTCGACGAGGTAGGCCGCCGAGGCTTGCAGGAGCCGGAGCACCCGGTAGGACAAAAGGATGGCGAACGCAAAAACGATGATCTTGTCGATGGCCGCGCTGAGCTTAAGCTGGCGCGTGGCGAAGTACAAAGCGGCGATGAGGTAGTCGGGGTACCCTATCCGCGACAACAGATCGACCAGCAAGTCGTCGAATTCCGTTTGGGTGCGGATCGCGAGTTTTTTGAGCCGCGACAGGACTAGGGATCTCAGCGCGTAGAGCGCCAGCAGGGCGGCGACGAAAGTCGCCGCGGTCGTCAGATAGGCGCGCAGATCGTTTCCGAAATAGGATTGGGACAGCAACGCGCGGAGTTCGGGGTTCACGGCGGAGTTCTCTGGCCGGCACCCATGCCGCGAGCGAAACTCTCAAAAAGCGTCCGGTTTTTAAGGATCGTCGCTTTAGGCCCGAGGAGCTTAAAAAACACCAAACCTTGAGGGCCTTTGACGATGGCGCCCAGCATGGCGTGCCCCGGCTGGGCCTTTTGAGGCCCCATCGCGGGCATGTCGGCGGCGTAAGTCCCCTCGATGTAAGCGGTGGTGATTTCAAGCCCCGCCGCTTTAAACACGTCGGTTTGGGCGGGGGAGGTTTTTCCGCCGGCGGCGGTGAACTGGGCCGTCCAGCGGGTCAAATTCTGGGATTCCGTGCCGCCCTGTCCGGGTCCGAAGAAAAAAACGGCCAACTCTCCGTCTTCTTCGACGCGGTACTCTCTGGCGCGCATGGAGGATTTGGGAGGGACGGAGCGCCAGGCTTCAGGGATGTTGAAGCCCACTCCGGCCACGACGTCCGCGTAAGAGGAGGCGGGTTTGTTTTGCGCCGGCTGGCGGCAGGCGCACAAGATGGAAATAACGAGAAGGCGGCCGATTCTTGAAAGCACTTTCAGTCCCCCTCGCCGGCGATGGGCGGCGCGAGGTCCGTGGCCGGGGCGGTATTTTTCTCCGCGGGGGATACCGGGCGGACCGTTTCCCGGGACAGCGGACGCGGCGGCGGCGGCGCCGGCGGGAGCGGGGGCGGGGGC
>JACQRQ010000136.1 GCA_016206405.1 Elusimicrobiota bacterium
GAGTGGTAGAGTGATAAAGTGGTCAAGGGGGCGAGGGGTCAAGCGGTCAGTGGAAAAATCCGCGCAATAATCCCTTGACCGACCGGATCTGGATGAAATAAATCCTCTCCCCGGTCTTGGGGTCCATCCAGACGCTGGAGTCGTTGGACTCGTCGCGGTTGTCTCCGAGCACAAAAAGTCCGTCCATGGGAACCAACAGCGGTCCCAAATCGTCGCCGGCCAGCTGTTCGCCGGCCCGCGTGTGGCGGGCGTAGGGCTCCTCCAGAGCCAGGCCGTTGATGAAGACGGTCTTTTTCCTGATTTCCACCGTATCCCCTTCGACTGCGATGACGCGTTTGATCATGTCCTTGGCCTCGCCCAGCGGCGATGGGAATACGACGATGTCTCCGCGGCGGGGACTGCGCAGGCGCAGCGTTATTTTGTCCAAAACCGCGTGGGCGCCCTCCGGCAGCGTCTTTTCCATAGAGGCGGAGGCGTTGTAAATGCTTTCGGCGACGAAAGCGCGGACCAGCCAGGCGCAGAGCACCGCGACAAAGACGATGCGCAGCCAGCGGCCGGCGGGAGAGGTCAGGGGCGGGTGGTCGTGGGGGCGAGTGGGCAAGTGATCAGGGCCAAGTGGTAAAGTGGTAGAGTGATAAAGTGCTCAAGGGGTCGAGTGGTCGTGTGGCCGATCTAGGGGTTGGGGGGTCAACGGTTTTGCGGTCCATTCGTCCAGGCTCCATCGGCCTGGGGGAAAATAAACGACCCACACAGAGAGCGCCAGCAGAATCCCGTTAAAGACCGCCATCTGCCATGAGTTCAGATGCGGCCCGAAACTTCCAAAACAGCCGCAGTCTTCCGTATAGATGCCTTTGGCCATGCTTCGCAGGTGCAGGCCCAGGAAAGCCGTTGAAAACAGGGCGGCGCCCGAGCCGCTCAGCTTGGTGAATAGTCCCGTCAGAAGATAAGCCCCCACGATGATCTCCAGCCATGGAAGCCAGAGGGCGACGAAAAAAACGTAAGACGCGTCAAGAATATAGTAAGACTCTATGGCCGCGGCGAAGTTTTCCACCGGGTGCACGAGTTTGGCGTAGCCGGAGACCGCGAATATCGCGCCCACGATCAAGCGGGCCGCCAGGGGGCCGTGGGTCTTTAACGCGGAGATTTTCGGATCCGGCGCTTCCTGCTTCCTATTTTTTTTGTTCATCGGAGTAGGCTTCCATCATTTGTGCCGCGTTTCGAAGCATCTGGGACGTGCCGACCAGACGCTTCTCGTTGAGGAAAAAGGTGGGTGTGGAATTGATTTGGCGCGCGTCTCCTTCGTCGATATCCCGCTGGACGCGCTCGTCCATTTTCGGGTCCTTCAGGCAGTTTTTGAATTCCTCGGCGTTGAGCGCGGCTCGGTCAGCCAGATCGAGGAAATAGGCCGAGGCGTCCTTTTGAATCGCCCATAATTCCTGCGTATCGAAAAGCAGATCGTGGTAGGCCCAGAATTTCCCCTGGGCATGGGCGCACTCGGCCGCGAGGCTGGCCGCACGGGCGTTGGGATGCATATTTCCCAACGGATAATGCTTAAAGGTGAGCCGGGCCTTTTCGCCATAGGTTTCCCATAATTTTTTGAGGGGCTCCTGCGCCCGTTTGCAGTGGCTGCATTGGAAATCGCTGAATTCGATGATATGGACCGGGGCCCGGCTTGAGCCCATGGTCTTTAGATGCAACGAAAGCTCCGGGATGCGCCGGGCCAAAAGCCGGCGCGAGGCGGCCACCCCGGACCATAGCAGCAAGAGGATGCCAAGGGCTAGCGCCGTCCGTTTGATATTAACGCTGGATTCCATAAGTTAATTAAGAAAACAACCTCAATACCTCGGCCATCGTGGTTTTTCCCATGGCGACGGCCCGCATCGCGTTCTCACGCAGCGTCTTCGCGCCCAACGCCCGCCAGTGCTTGCGGACATCGCCGCTCGGCCGGCGGTTGAGAATCAGTTCGCGGGACTCGTCGTCAAGCTCGAACATCTCGGCGACCGCGATGCGGCCCCGGTAGCCCGTGTTGCCGCAGGCCTCGCAGCCTTTGGCCCTGAAAAATTCGATATCTTCCGCCCGGATTCCGGTCTGGGCGCAGAGGCTCTCTTTGAGTTTTTGAGGCGCGCGGTAGCTCTGGCGGCAATCAGGGCAAAGCCTGCGCAGCAGACGCTGGCAGGCCACTCCGATCAGAGAGGTACCGATCAGAAACGGCTCGACGTCCAAATCCAGCAGCCGGGACAGAGTCTCGATCGAGTCGTTGGTGTGGAGCGTGGAAAGCACCAAGTGGCCCGTGTTGGCCGCGCTCATGGCGATTTCCGCGGTTTCTTTGTCGCGTATCTCTCCCACCAGAATCACGTCCGGGTCTTGGCGGAGGGTGGAGCGCAAGGCCACCGAAAAAGTCAGCCCGACCTTTTCATTGATCTGAACCTGCGTGACGCTCCCCTCGTTTCCCGAGGCGGAGGCGAAGTCTATCTCGATAGGATTTTCCAGCGTGATGATGTTCTTGTCGGGGGAGCGGATCGTCTGGATGGCGGCGTAGAGGGTGGTCGTTTTTCCGCTGCCGGTGGGGCCCGTGACGAGGATCATCCCGTAGGGCTTGTCGAGCCATTCCCGCAGGATTCGCAGGCTTTGCTCCTCAAAGCCCAGGTCCTCAAGCCTCAAAGGCGTATCCTGGCGGTTGAGCAGGCGGATGACGACTTTTTCGCCGTATTTGCCGGGCAAAGTGCTGGCCCGGCAGTCCGCGGCGCGGCCTTCGACGAGGGAGCGGAACTGGCCGTCCTGGGGCAGGCGCTTCTCGGTGATGTCCATCTTGCTCATCACTTTGACGCAGGAGGTCAAAAGCAGCAGGGCGCGCAGCGGGATTTTCGATACCACCCTCAGCATTCCGTCGATGCGGAAGCGGATGACGCCTTCATGCTCGGAAATGGGTTCTACGTGAACGTCGCTGACGCCGGCCCGGGTCGCATGCGACAGGATTTGGTGCACGAAGCGCACCATCGGGGATTTTTCATCGGCGAGGTCCTGCGGGCTGGGTTCGTGGTCGCCCGCCTGGACCTTCAAGATGTCTTCGGCGGCTATCAACGTTTCTTTTTTTAGCTTGCCCTGGATCAACTCCTCATGGCGGTCCAAGAAAAGAAGGATTTCTTTTTCGGTGCTCACCCGGGTGCGGACTTGGTAGCCCGTGTTGGCCAGAATCCAGGCCAGGGCTTCCCGGTCCGAAGGGTTGGCCATCACCACCATGAGCTCGCTTTTGTTCAAATCGATGGGAACGAGGAGGTGCTGGCACATGAAATCCCAGGGCAGGATTCTCAAAACTTCGGTGCCGACTTTGATTTTGGACAGGGCCAGATACGGAACGGCGTAGTGCCTCTCCAGCATCTTTTCGAGCTGATCCGGGGTGAGGATTTTGGAGCGGTTTAGGAGATCCTCCAGCCACAGCCCGTCGCGGCCTTTTTCATGCAGGAGGTTTTTGAGCAGGTCTTCCGACAGCACCCCTTGGCGCATAAGGACCTGGGTCAGCAGCTTCTGGGGGGCTCTGGGGTTGGCGAGCATGCTTTAGCGCCGCGGCCTCAAGCGCCCTCCAATTCTTTGATGGCCTTGAGCAAGTCGGCGTCGTCGAAGGGCTTGGATATGTAGCGGTCCGCCCCGCATTCATAACTCATGAGCTCGTCCTGGTTTTGGGATTTGGCCGTCAAGATGATGACGGGGAGGCTTCCCAGGCCGCGGTCCTGGCGGATTTTCCTGCAAACCTCCCAGCCGTTGAGATAAGGCATTTGAATGTCCAAAATCGCCAAGTCGGGTTTTGTTTTTTGAAGCGTCTCCCAGGCCGCTTTTCCGTCGCCGGCGGCGAGAACTTTATACCCGGCTGTTTCCAGGCGGATTTGAAGAACCAGCAGGATGTCTTTGGAATCATCCGCGATCAAAATTATTTTCTTGCCTTCTTGCGGCATATCGGTTTCAGCCTCCCGTTTTCTGCAGCGGCTTCAGGCGCAGTTTTTTGAGGCAGCGGTCGACCAAATCCTCGCAGCGGCCGCCGTCCGCGGGGAAGCGCGCCGCCGCGCTGCGGATTTCGGCGCTGAAATTCTTTTTGAAGACTTCCCGAATCCGGCTGAGAATCTTGCGCATGCCCGGCTCCGGGGCGTAGGCGAACACGACCAGGCATTTTTGCGCCTCTATCCGGGACGCGAAGTCCGAGGGCCGGCGGAGAATTTTTTGCAGCGCCTTTTCCAGTTCCGCCTCGCCGGCGCCGTTTTTGCCCGCGCTGACCTTCACCACGGCGAGGGTCAGATCGGGATCCTCCTTGCTCAAGTTGTTGACGGCTTCTTTGAAGGATTCGTTTAAATGCAGGCGGTAGCTGAAGGGTCTCAAAGAAAAATAAAAATGGCTCCCCTGGCCGAGCTTGCTTTCCACCTCGATGGCGGAGCCGTGCAGGCGCACGATTTGCTGGGAAAGGCTCAGCCCCAGCCCCGTCCCCAGCTCGCCCGCCCCGCTCCGGGCGCCCGGCCCGCCGCGCTGGGAGACTTGGTAAAACCGGTCGAACAATCTGGGCAGATTTTCGGGAGCGATGCCTTTTCCCGTGTCCTTAACGGAAATTCGGATGCCGCCGCCGTCCGTCAGCGGGTGGACGCCGACTTCCACCTGTCCCTGCTCAGGCGTGTGTTTGAGAGCGTTGCTGATGAGGTTGGAAAGCACCTGCTCGATGCGTATGGGGTCGGCATATACCGGAGGCAGTGGCTCGCCGATATCCGTTCCGAGAAAAACCTGCTTCAGGTTGGCCTCGGGGCGGAAATACGCCAAGATGTCCCGCGCCAGCCGGTCCACTTGGATGGCGGCGCGCTTCATCGTCATTTTGCCCGCCTCCAATTTCGACAAATCCAGAAGGTTGTTGAGCAAAGCGCTCATGCCGGACAGGGTTCTTTGAAGGATGTTTAAAAGCTCGATTTCCTGCTCTTGGACGGCGTTCTGCCGGAGCACGCGCAAGGTGTCGGCCGTGGATTTGGCGGCCGTCAAGGGGGTGCGCAGCTCGTGCGAGACTAGGTCCAGGTAATCCGATTTTAAGGCATTGAGCTTTCTCTCGGATGAAACGTCTTTGACGATCATGCAGGTTTGGTTGTGGCCGGTGACGTGCGAATCCGGAAGAAGAGTCACTTGGACCGGGAAGGCGGTCTGGTTCTTGCCGTAGAGGACGAGCTCGCTCTTGAAAACCGGAAGCTGGGCTTTGAGCGAACTGAGCACCTTATAATCTCCCACCGGAAACAGATGGTTGATGAAGTCCGGCCACGGGATATCCTTGACGCGGGTTTCGCGGCGGCCGAGCCAAAGCGCCATGTTCGGATTCATTTCAATCTCGCCGGTGGCCGGGTGCATCACCACGATGCCCTCGTCCAGATAAGCTAAATAAGGTTCCAGCATTAGCGGCCGCGCTCCATGGGAACAGATGGCGTCATTCTAGCAAATTTGTTAGAATGAGTATTCCGCCGGTGTTCATGCGCCCATAGCTCAACGGATAGAGTGGAAGCCTGCGAAGCTTTAGATCCAGGTTCGACTCCTGGTGGGCGCAGGATTTTTTTAGTCCGGGTTTCGCCCGGCGAAGCGGAGTAGTATTGACTTGCCGAGCCTAAACAAGATAGAATTCTTGCCGGCTTTTGATTTATCTCGGTGAGAGAGGCATATCCATAGGCAGTTATAATTTTTCACGGGGCAATTTCCGCGATCGAGACCAGACGAGGATCAATAACCGGATTCTGGCTCCGGAAGTGCGGCTCATCGACGCCGATGGAACTCAGATCGGAATTCGCCCGCTGCGGGAGGCGTTGGGAATCGCCAGAACCCGCGGGATGGATCTCATCGAGATCGCTCCGGATGCGCGGCCGCCGGTTTGCAAGATACTGGATTATTCCAAGTACAAGTATGACAAGCGCAAGAAGGAGCGGGTCGCCA
>JACQRQ010000145.1 GCA_016206405.1 Elusimicrobiota bacterium
CCCAGAGCGAATCCATAGAAACCTGCGTCTGGCCGAAGTGCTCATAAGTTAAACCCTCTCAGCCGTTTTTTAAGCATAACACAGCGCCTGCCACCCGGCAGGCGCTCTCCATTTATAATATATAGGGAAATGAGCCGGCCTGTTTTTTCGTGAAATCCATGCCTGGCTGAGCTTGAGGGGTGACGGTTTGGGGTCGGATCGGCCGAGCACGGAACGGCGGCGACAGTCCGCCGGCCGGCGCAGGACGATGGGGCCCCGGGCCGGCAGGACCCCGAGAGATCTATAGGGGAGAGGGGCGAAATTATCAGGTCGCGAAGAGGCGGTCGCCGGCATCGCCCAGCCCCGGCACAATATAGCCTGAGGCGTTGAGTACCGGGTCCAGGGCGGCGGTGAAGACGGGAACGTCGGGATGGGCCTTGTGAAAGCGCCGGACGCCTGCCTCCGCGGCCAGCAGGCACAGCAGCGAGATTTTCTTCGCGCCGCCCGATTTTAAAATCTGCGCGGCCTCGATGGCCGTTCCGGCGGTGGCCAGCATGGGATCGGCCAAAACCGTGAAACTTTCCGGCAAATCCGCGGGAAGGCGGACATAATAGCGCACGGGCTCCAGATTGGCCTCGTTGCGGTAGATGCCGATGTGTCCAAAGCGGGCCTGCGGGACGATGCGGGACAAGCCGTCAGCCATGCCGAGGCCGGCCCTCAACACCGCAACGACGCCGATGGGCTGGGAGATTTTCCGGCCCGGAGCCCTCTTTAAGGGAGTTTGGACGCTTCCCTTATAGGTCGCCACGCCCTTTAGGACCTCATAACCCATCAGCATGCTGATTTCCGCCATCAGGCTTCGAAACGCGGCGGGCGGGGTGCTCTTGTCGCGAAGAGAGGCGAGCTTATCCTGGACGAGGGGATGGTCGCATACGAGGACTTTGCGCATGAGTCTACCGGATCACCTTGATGATGAGGGGCGAAGCTTTGGGTTTGCGCTTCTCGATCGTGACCGCCTGTTTGAGCCGGGCCGCTTCCTGATTCATCTTGACCAAGTTGTTGCTGTAAAGCCAGGCGATGACTTCCTCTTTTTCGACCTCGTCGCCCTTCTGCTTCTTTAAATAAATGCCGGCGCTGTAATCGATCGGGTCTTCCATGACGAGCCGCCCCGCGCCCAGAATGCGCGCCGCTTCGCCGATGCGGCGGGCGTCCCAGTGGGCGATGAAGCCGCTTTGGGACGCTTTGAAGGGAACGCTGAATTTCGACTGCGGCAGGTATTTCTCCGGCAAATCCACGACCCGGGCATTGCCCCCTTGAGCCGCGACGATGAGCTTGAATTTTTTGAGCCCCTCTCCCGAGCGCAGGATTCGCTCGAGCTTCTCGGCGCCGTCCTCCCAGTTGCTGGCTTTTTTTGCCAGCGTCAACATCCACCCTCCCAAGGTCAATAGCAGCTCGATGTAATCGTGCGGGCCGTCGCCGCTCAAAACCTCGATGGCCTGCTTGATTTCAAGGGCGTTGCCCACCGCTCTGCCCAGGGGCTCCTGCATGTCGGTGATGAGGGCGACCGTGGGCAGCTTAAGCCTCGCGGCGGTCTTGATCAAAAGCCTGGCCAGCTTCTCAGCCTCCGCCGGGGTTTCAAAGATGGCCCCCTGCCCGGACTTGACGTCCATGACCAGGGCGTCCAAGTCCTCGGCCGCCTTCTTGGAAAGGATGCTGGAAACGATCAGCGGCAGGGAATCCACGGTGGCGGTGGCGTCCCTGAGAGCGTAGAGCTTCCGGTCGGCCGGCGCCAATCCGGCCCCCTGCCCGAACATGACCGCTCCCACGGAGTCCAATTGATCGGAGATTTTTTTGGGCGTCAGCCGGACTTTTAAGTTGGGAATGGACTCCAGCTTATCCAGAGTGCCCCCCGTATGCCCCAGCCCGCGGCCGCTCATCATGGGCACCGCCACGCCCGCGCACGCCGCCAGGGGCACGAGCGCCAAAGACACCCCGTCGCCGACGCCGCCGGTGGAATGCTTGTCCACTCTCTTTTTGCGGATGCCGGAAAGCTTGAGCTGCGTCCCGTGCTTGGCCATGGCTTCCGTGAGCCAAAAAGTCTCCTGCTCGTCCATGCCGTTGATCCGGACGGCCATCAGCCAGCTCGACAACTGGTAGTCGGGCACGTGCTCGTTGGCGCTCGCCTGCGCCACGAAGTCCAGCTCTTCCTGGGTGTGCTTGAGCCCGTCTCTTTTCCGGTGGATGACCTGCAGCATGTTCATAGGCGTTTGGGCTCCGCGGGCAAAAGATTGAGCAAACTCTCCATCAACGATCTCATCTGGGCGGAAATTTTCTTGCCTAATTTCAAAACGTCGGGATGCTTGAGCGAAGCGGCCGAAAGCCCGCTGGCGTAATTGGCGACCCAGCTAATTCCCAAAACTTTCATTCCGGTTTGGTTGGCGACGATGGCCTCGGGAACCATGGACATGCCCACCACGTCGCCGCCCAGCCGCCGGAAAGCGCGGATTTCGGCCTTGGTTTCATAGGAAGGCCCGCTGACGGCCACGAACACTCCCTCCCGCGCGGGAATTTTGAGCGCCTTCGAGCAGCGCGCGGCCAAGCGCCTTAAATCCCTGCTGTAGGGCTCCGACAGGTCCGGAAACATCTGCCCATTTTCCAAATGATGGGTCCCGATGAGAGGATTGCTGCCCATGAAATTGATGTGGTCTTTCAAAAAAACCAAGGTGCCGGGCTTGATCCCGCGCGCCATGGACCCCACCGCCGAGGTGATGACTAAATTGCGAATCCCGAGCCCGGCCATGACGCGCACGGGCAGGGTCACCGCCGCCAAGGGATGCCCCTCGTAGTAGTGCAGCCGCCCTTGCAGGATGAGGACTCCCGTCTTTTTCCAAAGGCCGGCGACGACGTTGCCCGCATGCCCCGCCACGGTCGCCTTAGGGATGCCGGGAATTTCCTCGAAGGGGATGGAAACCGCGCGCTCCAGCTTCGGAACGGAGGCCTTCAGCCCGCTCCCCAGCACCAAACCCGTGGAAAAATGGGTGATGCGGGACTTGGCTTTAATGTGGGTGACTGCCTTTTCTACGAGCGCTCGGGTCTGATCCTGCATTTGAAATGGGGATATTTATTTCATATTTTAGTAAAATGCGAGATATGGCACAAGCGATCCAAAGCGTGAATATCCCCCGGCTTGAAAAAATCCCGCGCGAGCAGCGCGTGGACGTGATCCGCATGCTCGAGGCGGCCGGC
>JACQRQ010000146.1 GCA_016206405.1 Elusimicrobiota bacterium
GGCTCAAGGTGGATTATTTGGAGCGCCTGAGAGGAGAGTACCGCCGACTTATGTCGCAGCTTCAAAAACAAGGCACCCGCGTGATCTTTCTTTCCTGGGAGCGCTTCCTCCCGGAAGAAGAGGTCATCGATAAAATCTTCAAGCGTCTCTAAGCGATGGTCAGTTCGCCAAAGCGGCGGAGAAGCGCACCTCGTCGATCATTTGGTCGCCGCCCGCAAGCATCGTCTTGAGCTTGTCCGGCATGGGCAGGCTGGAGCGCATGGAAGACGGACTGGCGAAGGAAAATGAAAAGCGGTCCTGGGTGTTGGGCTGGATGAAGAAGGTGTAAGTGAAGATCACTTGGCCCTGAAGCACGAGTTGTATGGTCGCCCAGAAGGCCAGGCTGGTCCGGTTTTTGTACTTGACTTTGTACATGTTGTCTTTGGACAGGGGGTTGGGCTGAAAATGGCTGATCACGCGCGAGAAGGGATAGGCCAGAATGTCGATATTGGCCATCTTGCTGTCGGCTGTCCACCTCAAGGCCGGCTGGTCCGCGCTTAAGGCCGCGACCAACCCGAAAACAGCTAAAAAGGATATAGTTCTGCCAAGCTTCATAGAAGCGCCTCCTAAATTAAAGACGAATAACCAGCCCGCCTAATACCCTAAATATAACCCCAAAACCGCTTTTCGTCAACCCCCCCTTTGTCGGGCCCTGCGCGGCGCCGGCCGGAGGCGGCGCCTGCTCGGGTCTTTAGACCGCTCCGGCTCCGCTGCGCTCCGAAAGGTAGGGGAGGGTGCGGTGCACCCTCCCGCTGCGGAATCCGTAGGGAGGGGTCCGAACATGCGGCCCTCCTCATGGGGGAACCAATCCAGAGTCTTGGTTCCCCCTTTGACGGCGCCATGCAAGAGCAGGCGCCTGTCACCCTCTCCTTTAAGGAAACCCCAATAGGTCGGGCCCCGTGACCGAGCCCTACGGCGCGGAAATGGCGCCTCCGAATTCCTTTGGAAAGCGGCCGCAGCGCCGGCCGCGGGGAGATGCGAGGGTTGCCGGCGCTTCGCCGACAAGATATACTTGGCTTGACCCTGAAAAAGGAAGAGATATCATGAAACTTTCAATCAAAGCCTTTGTCTTGACCGCGGCGCTCTTTTGGGCGGGCTCCCTTCTGCTCATCGGCGTCATCAACCGCTTCTGCCCGCCGTACGGGCTGGGGTTTCTTCAAATGATGGACGGCCTCTATCCGGGCTACCGCGCCGGGGCGGGCCTCATCAACGTCGGCGTCGGAACCTTGTACGCCGTGGTGGACGGCGCCGCCTGCGGCGCCATCTTCGCCTGGATCTACAACCGCTTCGCCGCCTAAGGTGCGGCGCCGCCTGCTTCAATCGCTTGGTTTCAAAGCGGCGGCGGTCGATGACGCGGCGGATGTGCTCGCGGAAGGCGGGGTTCCGCCTGGCGGCGGACTAAACCGGCTGCTAAAAGGACGAAAAGGTGGTAAAATACGCTCTGAAATGATGCCGAAAGGAGGAGGCGGGATGCTCAACATCGCTCACCGGGGGGCCAGAAGCCTGGCGCCTGAAAACACGATGGCGGCCGCGCGCAAAGCGCTGGCCATCGGCGCCGATATGTGGGAAATGGACACGGCCGTCACTCAAGACGGCGCCCTCATCGTTTTCCACGACGATTCCCTGCTGCGCACGACGGACGCCAAGGCCCGCTTTCCGCGCCGCTCTCCCTGGACTTTCACCGATTTTTCCCTGGAAGAAATCCGCTCTTTAGACGCCGGTTCCTGGTTCGTCGAAACCGACCCCCACGGCGAGATCGCGGCCGGGCATGTGTCCGCGGCCGAGCAGAAATCGCTCCGGGGCGAGAAAGTGCCGACGCTGGAGGAAGCGCTCCTCTTCACCCAGGAATCGGATTGGCGCATCAACGTGGAACTCAAGCGCCTGCCGCCGCCCTTGGAGAATTTTCCCGTCGTTGAGCGGGTCCTGGACTTGATCCGGCGGCTTAAAATCGACAAGCGCCGCGTCGTTTTCTCCTCTTTCAACCATGCGTGGGTCCGGGAGGTGCGCGCCCGCGACGCGGACTTTGAAGCCGAAGCTCTGGTGGGCTTTAGCAACGTTCTTCCGATGTTGGTGGAGCCTCTGGAGTTTAAGGCCTACAACATGCGCAGCACTTTGACCAATGAGGCCGAGGTCCTTTCCCTGACGCGGCGCGGCATCGCCGTCAAGCTCTATGTGGTCAATGAGGAAAGCGACATGCGGCGATTCATCGCCGCCGGCGCGGCGGGGCTTTTCACCGATTTTCCCCAACGGCTGGCGGCGCTTAAAAAGTCGCTGGCCCTCGCATAACCCAAGGAGAAATTATGGTTAAAAATTCAAATCCGGTTTTTTGCATCCTCAACGGCTATCCCAAAACCAGCCGCGAGAATTTCGACCGCCAGAACGTGGGCCATCCGCATCACCTATATAAGGAAGCGCTCCTGCGCCTGGCGCCGGGATGCCGGGTGGACGTGCTTTTCATCGCCGATCCGGAAACCTCAATGCCGGAAGGCGCCTCGATCGGGGCCTATGACGGCTTCGTCTGGACCGGCTCAGACCTGACCATCTACCACCGCGACGATGTCCGCGTCACGCGGCAAATTGAGCTCGCCCGGGCGATCTTCCGGGCCGGCGTTCCCAGCTTCGGAAGCTGCTGGGGAATACAGATGGCGGCGGTGGCCGCCGGCGGCGAGGTGAAGAAAAATCCAAACGGGCGCGAATGGGGCATCGCCCGGGACATCCGGCTTACCGAAGCGGGCCGAAGCTCGCCGCTCCTGAAAGGCAAGCCTGACAAATTCGACGGCTTCATCATGCACTTAGACGAGGTGACGCGCCTTCCGGCCGGGGCTTCGCTTCTGGCCACCAACGCCCACACTTACGTGCAGGCTCTGGAGGTCCGCCACGGCAAAGGCGTTTTTTGGGCGACGCAATACCACCCCGAATACAACCTCTTGGAGATGGCGCGCCTGATCGCCGCGCGCGCCGAGCCTCTCGTGCGGGAAGGTTTTTTTTCGGAAACGGGCGCGGTGAAAACCCACGCGGAGAAGATGCGCGCCCTGCATCAAAGCCCTCAGACGCAAGCGCTTAGGGAAGAGTTAAAGGTGGGAGAGGATATCCTGAGCGCCGAAATCCGGGAGAGGGAGATCAAGAACTGGATCGAGCATCTGGTGCTCAGAGGGCCTAGGACGCGTTCCCCGGCTTCCACTTAATATTGCAGCCGACGCTCGGTCTTTGGTCCTTGCCCACGGACTGGCCCGACAGAACGGCGTCCAGCGCGGCTCGCAGATCTTTTCCCGTCACCGGTTTCCCGTTTCCGGGGCGGCTGTCGTCCATCTGCCCCCTGTAGACCAACCGTCGTTCTTTATCGAAAAGAAAAAAATCCGGCGTGCAGGTCGCGGTGAAGGCCTTGGCCGCCGCCTGGCTTTCATCATAAAGAAAAGGAAAAGAAAACCCCTCCTCGCGGGCCATTTCTTGAAGACTCTGAGGGCCGTCGTCAGGATAGTTTTCGGCGTCATTGGAGCTGATGGCCGCGATGGCGACGTCTTTGGAGGCATAGTCCTTGCCGAGCCGGGCCACCCCCTTTTGAACGTGCTTGACATACGGGCAATGCCGGCACAGAAACATCACCAGAAGCGCCTTTTTGCCGCCAAAATCCTCAAGAGATACGGCCCTGCCTGAAACGACGTCCGAAAGCCGGAACCCCGGCGCCTTGGTGCCGAGCGGCAGCATGCTGGACTCTGTCAATGCCATAAAACCTCCCATCCTGTAAAGGATTGGGCGGACGGCCGCAGGGCCGCTCCGCCATAAAGGCATTATCTCAGATAGTTCCGGGTATTTCAATATGCGGGCGGTAATGATCCGGACTAGGGCGCCGGTCAGCGGAAGTTTTTAAGGGAACGTGAAGCGCGCGGCGGCGGTGGAGTTTTGCAGGGGGTAAGCCCCCTGTTCTTAAAAGATTTTTGGGGCAAAAGCTTTCTCTTCGCTTGAATCCATTGCCAACTCGCCTGCCTTTCTTGCCGCATAAGGCCCTCCTCAACCAGACGGATGGAAGCCCCCTATAATGACTCTACCCGGCAAGACTGCGACTTTGCAACTGAAGTTTTGCTGAAAGGAAAAACGCTTAAAATACAAGCGGAATTGCGCGGCTCAAAAAAACATTAAGGGTTTCTTCAGCGCGGTTCAACTGCGAATTAATTATGAATTGGACTTTCACCGCCGCTTTCCGGCATTTCTCATTTTTTCAAGAAAAAGCGGCGGCCGGAGCCACCGCGCCCCTTCCTCCATGATCTTTTGCGCCAGGGAACGGTCCTCCGTCACGATGGTGACCTTTTGCTTGGAGTGCCTCAAAAATCTCGCCTTGCCCAGGATGGTCTCATCGGCCGTCTTTTCCGGGCAAAATTGTACTTGAACGGGGGCGTCCTCGGTCAAGGGTTCGGTTTTCCATCTGGGCGGGCCGTCGAAAATCACAAGAACCCTCACCCCGGAGTCCCAACCCGCGCTGTAAACCTCAAGCTGCTCGATAAATTGCCTGGAGAGCAGGGCGTCCTGCGGCAAATGCCTCTCGTCAAAGCCATACAGGGTGCGGACCAGATTGGAGCCATCGACGATATAATTTCCGCGCATGCCGCTCCTTTACGCCTTTGCCCCCATGCTGAAATTAAATATGATATGGGCATGAGGTCAACCCATCCCATCATTCTACCGTTTATCTTGGCCGCATTGTTTTCTTTCGTTCCGGGCGGCGGGTCCCCTCTCCGGGCCCAGATGCCGCAAGCGGAACTCTCCGAGGCTTACGCCGATGCGGCCCGCCTCATCCGCTCGGTCCCGTCGGCGTCTCGGACCGGCGCGCCATCCCCGGACGCGCTTTCCGCGACCCCCGACGGTCCCCTGGACGGGCGGATTTTGGACACGGCCTCGGGCCGCTTTATAAAGGAAAGCGAGTTAATAGCCCGGCTCTTGGACGCCCGCTTCGCGCTGCTCGGAGAAATCCACGACAATGCCTTCCACCACCGCCTGCAGGCGGCCTTGGTCAAAAATCTGGCCGCTCGGCGCCCGTCCGTGGGTTTTGAAATGCTTCCCAGCGATGTGGCCCCCCTGGTGTCCCGCGAGGCTCTCGGCCGGCCGGTCACGATTGAGGACGTCGCCCTGGCGTGGCAGCGGGGCGGTTGGTCGCTTTGGGACATCTACCGCCCGGTCGCGGAAGAAGCCGTCGCGGCCGAGCTTCCCATTCTCGCGGCCAACCTTTCGAAGGCCGACAAGGAAAAACTCAAAAAAGAGGGCTGGAGCGCCCTCGACCCCCGCATGGTGCGGCGATTTAATTTGGACCAGCCCCTGCCCCCGGACCTATACGATACGCTGCGCCGGGAAATCATCGAAAGCCACTGCGGCTACAACCCCGGGGAGGAGGTCGTCGCCAAAATGATCATGGTGCAGCGCGCCTGGGACGCGACCATGGCGACCCGCATGGCAAGCGGCGGCGTGCTCATCGCCGGAAACGGGCATGTCCGCTTCGATCGCGGCGTTCCCGCCTATCTCTCCGTGCTCGCGCCGGGCGAAACGGCGCTCAGCGTCGGTTTTGTAGAGGTCGGCCCGGCCGAAGGGGACCCCGCCGCCTACGGCTCGATGCCTTATCACTTTCTGTGGTTTACCCCCCGCGTCGACCGCAAGGACCCCTGCGCGGATTTTCCCCGGACGCCTCGCTCCGCCGGTGTAGAGCCGGGTCTATGAGAGCTGCGGCGGCGATCATCGCCGGAGCGGGTCTCTTTTTTTTCGCGCATAATGCCTCCGCCTTCGACATCGCCGTCAGCAGCCATGCATTAACGGAAAAAGCCGCGCCGCCGGTGGACGCGGACAATGTCGGATTTCTAGAAAACGAGACGGCACTGCAAGGGGCCTCATCCGCAGGCTGCGGCTATGCCAAACAGGCCTTTCTTCAGGCCGAAGCCCCCGCTCCCGGGATTGGCGGCTATGAACCCTTTCTCTATGACATGAAAAAAGCCGCCGCCGCCTTCGGGGCCAATGTCTTGGTCATGGGAGAAGCTTTCACCTATCAGGAAACGAAACTGGTTAAGTATTTAACGGCCACCGCCTACCGGATGGAGTGCGGCGGAGAGTTGTTGCCCGGCAAATTCGTCGAGCCTTCCTCGACAACGTGGACTTTGCGGGGCTTTAAGAAAACCGAGGAAGGAGAGAGCGCGCCTTTGGCCGCGCCGCTGCAAATCCCAGGCGAGCCGCCGGCCGCAACGCTTCCCGAAGTTCCCGTCCCCGATGTCCCCCTCCCCGCGGCCGCCGCGCCACCGGCGCCACCGGGTACCCGAAGCACTGCGGAGGGTGCCGCCGCGCCTCTGGCGCTTCCGGGCATGCTGCCCGAACCAAGCCCTCCCAGGCCTCAACCGGCGTCCCCTCCCCCGCAGGCCGCTCCAACTCCGCAGATTTCCAATTCCATGGCGGCGTTTTACCACGACTTCATCGCCTTGGAC
>JACQRQ010000151.1 GCA_016206405.1 Elusimicrobiota bacterium
CGTCGCAGGCCAGGGCGGCGGCCTTGCTGCAAAGGCACGCGCGGCGCGATCCGCGAGCGGCCTTCGCCGAGGCTCGCGGGATGCTTCTTGAAAACAACGCCCGAATCATCGAGAAGGCGGCGGGCTGGAAAGTGGGCGTTCTCCAAAAGGGCAGCCTGGGGGACGCCATCGTCGTGCGCTATATTCCGCCCACGCCCTTAAGCGCGGATAATTTCTATGGCCACCTGATGTTCGGACTGGGCCAGGCGCCCGTGCTCGACACCGTATCAGGCGGGGAAATCTTGATGAAAAAGGGCAGGATCATCCGCTTCGATGAGCAAGAAGTGATGGGGAAGGCGCGAGAGACCGCGGCAAAATTCTGGAAAAAGTTTGAAAACGCAAATTAAAAAGGGGAAGATTCCTATGGTCACGACACAACTTCCGGACGTTTCCAAAAAGCTGGCGCAGCTTCCGCCTTATTTGTTCGTCCGCCTTTACGCGCTCAAGGAAAAGGCCGAAGCCAAAGGACTTAAGGTCATCGATTTGGGGCAGGGAAATCCGGACTTGCCCAGCCCGGACAACGTGGTGGAGGCTCTTTGCAAAGCCGTCAAAGAAAAAACCTGGACTCACCGTTATCCCCAGACCCGCGGCCTCAAGGAATTCAGGGAAGCGGTCGCCAAATGGTACGACCGGCGCTTTGGCGTCGAGCTTGACCCTGAGAAGGAAGTACTGCCTCTGATAGGCTCCAAGGAGGGGGTGGCGCATCTGTTTATGGCCTATCTTAATCCGGGAGATACGGTGCTGGTGCCCGGGCCGTGCTATCCGGTCCATTACAACGGCGTGGTTCTGGCCGGAGGGGAGGTTCACTGGCTCCCTCTCAAAGCCGAAAACGACTTTTTGCCCCAGCTTGAGACGGTTCCGGAGGAGGTGGCGCGACGCGCCAAGTTTCTGCTGCTCAATTATCCCAATAACCCGACCGGGGCCGTCTTGGAAAACGACGCGCTGCTCAAAGAGGCGCTCGCGTTCTCGGAACGCTATGGGGCCATCGTGGTTTATGACAACCCCTATTCCGAGATCGCCTTCGACGGTTACGTGGCGCCCTCCTATCTGCAACTGGCGGGGGCCAAAGAGCGGGGCATCGAGCTGCATTCCTTGTCGAAAACCTATTCGATGGCGGGCTGGCGGGTGGCCTTCGCGGTCGGCAACGCCGATATCATCGCGGCATTGGGAAAGTTTAAGTCGTTTTTGGATTACGGCATCCCGGGGTTTCTGCAACTGGCCGGCGCGGAAGCTTTAAACGGGCCCCAGGATTATGTCCGCAACACGAGCCGCCGCTACCAAGCGCGGCGCAACACTCTGGTGGGGGCTCTTAAGAAGCATGGCTGGGAGGTGTCTTCACCCAGGGCGGCGATGTATGTCTGGGCGAAGCTTCCCGCGCCGGCGGCCAAGCTCGGCTCTCAGAAATTTGCCGAAAGACTTATCACCGAGGCGGGAGTGGTGTTGGCTCCCGGCGTCGGCTTCGGACCTCATGGCGAAGGCTATGTGCGCATGGCTCTGGTTGGATCCGAAAAGAGCCTGGAAGAGGCCGCCCGGCGCATAGGAAAATTCATCAAGGGCTTGAAGTAGACCGGCGGCATGAGCCGCCGACCTGAACGAGGTGAGGTGATAGAGTGGTATAGTGGTAAAGTGGCAGATGGAGTGTGCGACAAGGAGGGGTCACTATGTCACGAATAGTACGCGGTGGGCTTATTCAGGCGTCTTGCGAGTGGTCGCCGGAAAAATTCCCGCTGGACGCGATCAAGAAGAAGATGATCGACAAGCATTTGGACTGGATTGAAAAAGCCGCGAAGGAGCGCGTGCAGTTGTTGTGCCTGCAGGAGCTTTTTTACGGTCCGTATTTTTGCGCCGAGCAAAACGTGCGCTGGTATGACTTGGCCGAGCCGGTGCCGGGTCCCACGACCGTTTTGATGCAGAAGCTGGCCAAAAAGCACAAAATGGTGATGGTGGCGCCCATCTATGAGACGCCTGAGACAGGGACTTATTACAACACGGCGGTGGTCATCGACGCCGACGGCGCCATTTTGGGCAAATACCGCAAGAGCCACATCCCGCACTGCGCTCCCGGTTTTTGGGAAAAGTTCTATTTCAAACCGGGAAACCTCGGCTATCCGGTTTTTGAAACGCGCTACGCCAAGGTTGGGGTTTATATCTGCTACGACCGTCATTTCC
This sequence comes from Elusimicrobiota bacterium, assembly GCA_016206405.1. Classification (GTDB taxonomy): domain Bacteria; phylum Elusimicrobiota; class Elusimicrobia; order O2-12-FULL-59-9; family O2-12-FULL-59-9; genus O2-12-FULL-59-9. The sequence goes on from JACQRQ010000151.1 coordinate 2,209, forward strand.
CGGATGGCGCCCGGATTCTGGGGCTCAACGGGGCCGAGGTGGTGTTCAACCCCAGCGCCACTGTCGCCAGCCATGCCGAGTACCTCTGGAAGCTGGAGCAGCCCGCCCATGCGGTGGCCAACCAGTACTTCGTCGGCGCCAACAACCGCCTTGGCCGCGAGAAACCGTGGGACATCGGCGAATTCTTCGGCCAGTCCTATTTCTGCAATCCCAGGGGCCGCATCATCAGCGAGGGGCCGCGCGACCGCGATGCGCTGGTGGTCAGCGATATGGACCTGGACTTGATTTTGGAGGTGCGAAAGCAGTGGCAGTTTTTCCGGGACCGCCGTCCAGAGACCTATGCGCCGATCACGGCCCTTTGATATTTCCTCCGGACACATACGGATGATCGACGTGGGAGCCAAGGCCGTCACCCGCAGGCGCGCGGCGGCCAGAGGTTTCATTGCGATGAGCGCGCGCGCTCTCCGGCACGTCAAAGAAGGCACGCTTCCCAAAGGGAATGTGCTTCGCTTGGCGGAGGTGGCCGGAATCCAGGCCGCCAAAAGAACCTCCGAAACGCTGCCGCTGTGCCACCCTTTGGCGCTTGATTGCGTGGAAGTCTCTTTCGAAGTTCTTGAGCGCCCGCCGCGTATCCAGGCGACGTGCGAAGCGGCAACCGATTCCAAGACCGGCGTAGAAATGGAAGCGCTTTGCGGCGTGAGCGGAGCGCTTTTGGCCGTCTACGACCTGGTCAAAGGGGTGGAACCGGCCCTGTCTATTTCCGATATCCGGCTGCTTTACAAAGAAGGCGGGAAAAGCGGTTTTTGGCGGCACCCTGCGCAGAGCTCGACACGCCGCTCTGCGGCTCCACTCGCCCCTTGCCTCCGGCAGGGGGTCGGGTACCCGGGAGCGCCAGCCCTTTCGCGGAGCTCAAGGACGATGGAAGCGCCGGTGGCGCGAGACGTGGCGCGGCGGCACCCCGGCCGGATGGAGGCAAACGGCGTTTTCCCTCAG
>JACQRQ010000140.1 GCA_016206405.1 Elusimicrobiota bacterium
CTCCGACGCATCCGGGTCCCCGAAGCTCCGCGAAGGGGGCCGCCGCAAATAGCGTATCGATTCCTTTCCCGCGTCGACCCATTCGCGGGTCGAATAGGGCCCCAGCCGTCCCCACAATGCCCGGCCTAAATCATGGATGAAAATTCCACGCGCGCGCCCGTCGCTGTAAATTCCATCGATGGCCAACTGCATCCGGCGCACAAATTCCTTGGGACCCGGGGGATCCAGCACCCTTTGATGCAGAGGCCAGTCGATGATATTGCCGACGATGAGCTGCACGTTGTGCTTGGCGACATACGCGTTCCATTGCTTGAGCATGTAATCGTACTGCGACCGCGTCGCCTCGTACATCATCACGGCGTCGATGTCGGCCCCCGCGTCGTTCATCATCACGGGATCCTGCCCATGATGCCAGCCCATCTCCCACGCCAAAGTGAACACCCAAAGCGGCTTGCGTCCGCCGATCCGGGACTTGACCCTTTCAACGATGCGCGCCGCCTTGTGCGCCCGCCACCATTGCCACTGGTCGATGAAATGCCTGTCCTGGCGCAACACCTTTTTCCGGAAGAAATAGACTTGCTGCGCCTCCCGGGATAGCGCCTCCCAACCCTGGGGCGGGCGCGCGCCCGGCATCTCGCGGTAAAAATCCTGCGCCAATTCATAGCCGCCCAAGGCGTTGCGGATATAGTCGATGCCGACATAATCCACCTCGGGAATTTTTGAGAGGCGCAAAAGCATGTCGCCCAGATCCGTGATCCGCTGCTCCTCCTTGAGGGAGATCGCGCGGGTCTTGACCATGCCCCTGTCCTCAAAGGTGAGCGCGTATTCGTAGCGGTCCAGAAATTTGTTCTTCGAGGTCAAATAGCCCATGACCCAAACCCCGAAGCGGATATTTCTCTTGTGCAGCTCTTTGCCCAAAAGCGGAAGCATGGACAGATTGTAATTGACCCAAACGTCGCCTTTTTCAGTCCCGGGCGTCGACGAGGCGAGCATCCAGAAGGCGTCCACGCCCATATGCTCGGCCCAATCCGCCAGGCCCTTCCAATCGGTCATCGCGCCGTCGGGGCCGCGAACTTTCATGCTCGTTAAAGGGCTGAGATTTTCGAAAGTCAGGACGGCAAAATTCTTGGGAGCGGGCGCCGGGACGCGGTTGATGATTGAAAACGATTTGGAAACGATCCGGATGGAGTCCCCGACCCCCATCAAAACGGGCTGATAGCGCGCGTTTTCCGCGTTCCAAGGGCACGGCCAGCGCCCCTCCCAGGCCTGAGACGCCTCGTTCCAGCGCAAATCCACCGCCATCATGCCGCCGACCGTGGGCACGATGCGTCCGTCTTTAAAAATCACCAGGCGGGGGGGCTCTTTCAACCAGTCTTTGACGATGCTGCGGCGCCGGGCCTTGACTCGAAAGCGAACGATTTCATGGTGATAATAAGACGGTTTGAGCGCCTCCACGCTCACCGTGTTCATCGCGCGGCGCAGGCTGAAATGTATCCCGAACACCAGGCCGTAAACGGCCAGGACCTTTAGGAACCAGTTGATTTCGCTTTTGGTCATCTCAAATTTCAAGACTCAAGGTCACCGGGCCGTCGTTGGCCAGCTCCACGAGCATTTTATCTCCGAACTCCCCCGTGGCGACGGAGAGCCCCGCCTGCCTGAGCCGCTGCGCGAAATCCAGGTAAAGCGCCTCGGCCTCCTCCGGCGGGGCGGCCTGCGTGAAGTCCGGGCGGCGGCCTTTGCGGCAGTCGCCGTAAAGAGTGAACTGAGACACGACCAGCGCCTGTCCCGCGACCTCTAGAACCGATAAATCAAACTTCCCTTGCTCGTTGGAGAAGATCCGCAAGTGGGCGATTTTATCGGCCAGTTTCCGGCCGCTCTCGGGGCCGTCGCCTTTGCCGACCCCGAGAAAAACAACCAAGCCGCGGGCGATCTCCCGCCGGCTTCCATCCGAGAGGACCACGCAGGCATGCCTCACGCGCTGAACCAGGGCTCGCATGAATCGAACATTCTATAACAAATGCTATAATCGCTTCCATGTGCGGAATTTGCGGCGTCGTCAAGCACAAGGGCGGCATCGTCCCGGAGGAAACCGTCGTCGCCATGGCCGAGGCGCTGGCCCACCGCGGGCCGGACGACGAGGGCTTCTATTTTGAGCCGCAAGTCGGCCTGGGTTTTAAGCGGCTGTCCATCATCGATCTGGAGACCGGCCGCCAGCCCATGCTCAGCCTCTCCGGGCTTCAGGCGCTGGTTTTTAACGGCGAAATCTACAATTACCGGGAGCTGCGGTCCTACCTGAAGTCCAAACATTATCCGCTGCAAACCGCCAGCGA
>JACQRQ010000147.1 GCA_016206405.1 Elusimicrobiota bacterium
CATTATTTGAGGCTCATCTTGCATTGGATAAGACTCCCTCTGGGAAAACCTCGTGATTCTTGGTAGAATGTATCATAATATCCGCAACTGTATCCGCGGTGAATAATCAGATAATGATCACGGCTTCGACAAATCTGCCTTCATACTTGAAGGAGCGCAAACAGCTTATCGACTCAAGTCTTAGGGTGTTCTTGCCCGCTTATTTGAAGGGGCCCGATTTTCTCACTCGCGCCGTGGAATATTCCCTCTTTTCCGAGGCGAAGAGATTTAGGCCGATACTGACTCTGGCCGCGGCGGAAATCAACGGATGCCCGCCGCAAAAGGTCCTCCCGGCGGCCTGCGCCATCGAGTTTATCCACACCTACTCATTGATTCACGATGATTTGCCCGCGATGGACAATGACGATTTTCGCAGAGGAAAACCGTCGAGCCACAAAGCCTTCGGCGAAGGCATCGCCATTTTGGCCGGCGACGCCCTTCTCACTTGCGCCTTCGGATTGCTGGCCGATAACGCGGCGGTAAAGGACCTTCCCGCGGGATCGGCCCTGCGCGTCATCCAACTGCTGGCGACAAAGGCGGGCGCCGGCGGGATGATCGCGGGACAAGCGGTCGAAATCATCGAGACCCAGCGCGTAAAAACGCCCAAGAGGCCTTCGGCGGAATCCTTTGACCATTCCGTTGACGACGACGCCCCAGCGATGGAAAATAAAACGGGGCAAACTCAACTGCTCGACTTCATTTATCTAAACAAGACGGCGGCGCTGATCTCAGCCAGCGCGGAGGCCGGGGGCATTCTTTCGGGCGCCTCGCGCGAACAAGTCGAGGCGCTGCGGATATTCGGGGAAAATCTGGGTTTCGCTTTTCAGATCAAGGACGATTTAATGGATCATCAGAAAGACGCCTCCGGCGCGCCCACTTACCCGCAGCTTTACGGTTTTTCTCAGTCCCGCCGGAAGGCGGGGGAAAAAGTAGCCCAAGCCAAGGATATTCTCCGCAAGCGCTACGAAGGCCGCGCCGATCTTCTTTGCGGTTTGGCCGATTACGTCCTGGAGCGGGCCGATTGACGCCAATACCATGCCTTTGTTAGACCAGATTCATTCGCCCGCGGACCTCAGAAAACTTCATCCGGACATTCTTCCCGATGTGGCTCAGGAGGTCCGCGAAAAGATTCTCGAAGCTGTCAGCCAAGTGGGCGGCCACCTGGGCGCCAGCCTCGGCGCCGCCGAGCTCACGACGGCGCTGCACTATGTCTTCAACACCCCGGAGGATCGGCTGGTCTGGGATACCGGCCATCAGGGTTACGGTCACAAAGTTTTGACCGGCCGCTCGCCGCAGCTTAAGACCATCCGCCAAATGGACGGCATCTCAGGATTTTTGAGGCGCGGCGAATCGGTTTACGACACTTTTGGAGCCGGCCACGCCTCCACCGCCATCAGCGCCGCTCTGGGTATGGCCGTGGCCCGCGATCAGAAAAAGGAAAATCACAAAGTCATCGCCATTGTATCCGACGGCTGCCTGACGGGGGGCATGGCCTATGAGGCCCTGCAAAACGCGGGCAATCTCGGCACCGATTTGCTGGTCGTCTTAAATGACAACCAAATGTTCATTTCTTCCCGCGTGGGCTCCTTCGGAGCCATGCTCAGCCGGCTGCTGACCCGAAAAACCATGCGCCAAGCCGAGAAGGAAATCAAAAACTTCGTCCTCAAAATTCCCGTGCTGGGTCATCGCCTGCTGCGCGTCCTGCAGAGAGCCAAGGTCCTTCTTTCCCCCAGCATGCTATTTGAGGAACTGGGCTTCGCCTACTACGGGCCGATCGACGGTCACGACACCAGGAGCCTGGTCGCCACGTTGGCGCGCATCAGGGAATTTAAGGGACCGATCTTTCTGCATGTGGTCACCCAAAAGGGAAAAGGCTATCCGCCGGCCGAAAAAAATCCGATCAAATATCACGGCTTGGCGCGTTTCGACCTGGAGACCGGCCAGTCCCTGGGCGCGCCCGCCAAGGCGCCGACCTACACCGAAGTCTTTTCCAAAACCCTGCTCACTTTGGCGGAACAAGACTCTTCCATCATCGCCGTCACCGCGGCCATGCCCGAGGGCACCGGGCTCGACGCATTTCGCGATAAATACCCCAAACGATACTACGATGTGGGACTGGCCGAGCAACATGCCGTGACTTTCGCGGCGGGGGCGGCCTGCGACGGTTTAAAACCGGTGGTGGCCATCTATTCGACTTTTCTGCAGCGCAGTTTCGACCAGATCCTGCATGACGCGGCCCTTCAGAAGCTTCCGGTGGTTTTTGCGCTGGATCGCGCCGGCTTGGTCGGAGAGGACGGACCCACGCACCACGGCGCTTTTGACTTGAGCTACTTGAGGCTCATCCCTAACCTGATTGTGATGGCGCCGGCCGATGAAAATGAGCTGCAGCATATGTTGAAAACAGCGCTCTGCGCCCGCCGGCCGGCCGCCCTGCGCTATCCTCGCGGCGCGGCCGAAGGCGTGCCTTTGGACCCGGCGCCGCAAATGCTGCCCATCGGAAAGGGAGTGCAGATCCAAAAAGGACGGGACGTCACTTTCCTATCCATCGGCACCCGCCTCTCGGCTTGCCGCAAAGCGGCCCTGGCCCTGGAAGCGCAAGGCATTTCTTGCGGAATCGTCAACATGCGCTTCATCAAGCCGCTGGACACGGACCTCTTGGCCCAGGTCGCGGCCCAAACCCCCGCGCTCGTGACTGTCGAAGAGAACACGATTGCCGGCGGCTTCGGCAGCGCCGTCTTGGAGGGCCTCGCGCAACGCTCCGGACCCGCTGTGAAAGTCCTGCGGCTGGCCATCCCGGACTCTTTTGTGGAGCACGGCAACACCGCGCTGTTGTTGGATAAGGTGGGATTATCGGCGGATAAAATCGCATCCCAAGTGGCCGGATGGCTCCAGGCGTCCGCCGCCCGCCCGGACGGCGAGAAGATTACAAGTTAAATGGCCCCAAGAAGATTGATCCTCGCCAAGCTGAGAGGTTTCTGCGCCGGGGTGGTGCGCGCCATCGACATCGTCGAGGAAGCGCTCAAAGCCTGCGGGACGCCGGTTTATGTCCGCAAGGAAATTGTGCACAATCGCCGCGTCGTTGAAGACCTCAGACGCAAAGGGGCTCTTTTCGTGGATGATCTCGACGAAGTCCCGCCCGGGTCCTGGGTCATTTTCAGCGCCCACGGCGTCAGTCCGCTGGTTCGCAAAGAGGCCAAAAAACGCCTCTTAAAGGTCATCGACGCCACCTGTCCGCTTGTGACCAAAGTCCACCTCGAAGCCCTGCAGCTGGCCCGGCGAGAGGCCAGCGTCCTTTTGATCGGCCACAAAGACCACGATGAAACCATCGGAACAAGCGGCGAGGCGCCGGGTAAAACGATCGTCATCGAAACCAAAGAGGAAGCGGAAAAGGTCGAGATCGCCGACGCCGAAAACGTCGGCTTCCTCACTCAGACGACGCTGAGCATGGATGATACCGCGGAAATCTTAACCGTATTGAAACGACGATTCCCAAAGATCACGGGCCCCCATAAAGATGACATCTGCTATGCCACGCAAAACCGCCAAACCGCGGTCAAGCAGATGATTCCTCTCATTGACGTGATGCTGGTGCTCGGAGCGCCCAACAGCTCCAACACCCTGAGGCTGTGCGATGTCGCGGTTTCAGGAGGCGTTCCCGCCTATCTCATCGAAAACGCCGACCAAATCAGACCTCAATGGCTGGACGGCAAAATTGCCATCGGACTGACCGCAAGCGCTTCGGCTCCCGAAAGCCTGGTCCAAAACGCCATCGAACATTTAAAGCGTCATTACGGCGTCTCGCATGTGGAAGAATTCGCGACGGTGGAGGAAAACGTGCGTTTTGCCCTGCCGGACGCCCTGCTGGAACTCAAAAAAAGCAAATCGGTTTCGCCCCCGACGCTCCCTCAAGAAATCCTGCCATAGGTCTTTAGTCCTAGTTGCAGATAGGCCCCTTGCCGCCATAGTTTGGGCCCAAAGTCCCCTGAAAACCGCCCAGACGGGATATACCCTATAAGTATGAAGAAGCTGTTCGCCGTTTCTCTTTGCGCGGCCATCTTGTTCGCCACTTCGGTTTCCCCGTGGGGGCCCGGCGCGCGTTCGGTCCCCGCAATCAACGGGCCGTTCGGCATTGGACTTTCGCCAGCACAGGCCGCCGATTTTAGAGCCCGCGCCCCAAAACGCCCAGTCACCCTCCGCGCCGGCAACTTGGCCAACATGGCCGCCGTGGAAGGTCATTTCTACAGATTCGCCGCTCAAGCCGCGAATCATAAAATCTCCGGCCTTGAATTCGCCAAAGCGCTGAACGCATTGCCGGACGGCTATCTTCGCGAAAACGGGGTTTCGCAAACGCATCTTTTCGCGGCGCGGCTTCTGGTCGACTATGTCAAATGCGGCTCTGAGGAAGAGCGGAACACCCTTCTGTTGCGCTTCAGCCGCACTCACGGGTTGATGAGCGCCAACGCGAAGAAGCTCCGCGCGGCGGCGGAAAAATTGCAGGAAGCTGCGGCGCTTGAGGAATTGCTCAGCTTCCATGACCGGCTCCAAATGGAGGGCGATCTGACCCGGCGCATTCAGGAGCTCAACCGCCGGTATGAAAACAACCTGGCTGCGGACGGCGAAAACATCTCGCCCGTCGAAATGCCGGAGATTTTCGCCGGACCCCAACTTCAATTCCTGGACCTGACGACCAATCTTCCAATCCACAAGACGCCGATCGGACAGACTTTTACCGCGCGCGCTCCCGGCCTTTTGGAGCAAGCCCTGGAAGCCAGCGGCCTGGACGATGATATCCGCTACTTTCTTGCGAAATTTGGCGCCCAGCCGGTGGCCTCTTTCCGCGAGACCAACTCGGTGCAGTGGAGAGTCCCGAAGGCCAATTTTGATGATTTCAGGTGGGAGTTGGCGGCCCGCAACTACCGGTTTGAAACGGAAGCCAGGCTCAAGCGCATCGAAGCCGATGTCAGAGCCAAACTCTCCCCCCCACAAGCTTTCGCCTACGTGTCTCTTGCCCTGCCCGAAGAACGGAGATTTACCGATTACGCCTTTCATCAGGAACCGTTGAAATTGAACAGAGCCCTGAGGTCGGCGGGCATCGACCCGGAAATTTTCGAACGCCGCAAGGCGCGCGTCCTCGTCGCCGATGCCTTCGCCAACTCACTGACGCTGAGGCTTCCCAAAAGCGAGCAAGCCCAGCTGGTGCGGGACCTTAGGTCGATCGGTCTCGACAGCGTAAAATTCACAACGCTCGCATCCAAGCCTTATGAGTTGATGGCCGCTTACGAAAAATCAAGGGCCGTCGAGATGATCAATACCCATGCGCTGGCGCTCCTCGCGGCGCCCACATCGCTGCTGGCGGCTTTGACAGGCCTTGGCGGTCCGACTCTGGCCGCGATCGCCTTCGGCGTTTTTTGGACCGCTGCGACCGACTATGGTCTCTCTGACCGGGTCTCCTTTGAGAACGCCGCTTGGAAAAGCAGCCTGGGGCTCTGGGGAGCCTTGACCGGAATAGCGTTTCTGACGGCCTTCTACAACTTGAGCTCATGGACTTTTGTTTTTCCGGCGGTTCTTTCGGCTTTGGGTTTATGGCTTGACCGGCGGCAAAACGGCGGGCGCGGCTTCCCTTTCCTTTGGTCTATGGACTTTGACTCCCCTCTCCAGGCGGAACTTCGCGAGGGCGCCGGCGGCCAAGCCTCCGTCATTGAGATGCAGACCGAAAGCTTCAATATTAAATTCGCCTTGACGGATCCAAATGCGCCGACGTCGGCTTCGCCCCAGCCTGGCGCTCCCTCGCTCGACGCCAGAAAGACGGGGGAACTATTGATGACCCTCCAAACATGGCTCTCCAGCAACCCATCCAATCGCTGGCTCCATGCGTTCAACCAGATGCTGCATCGCCAGCTCGGAAAAACCGGCACGCTCTAATTTCAACAAAGGCGCGGCTAAAATCGTCCGCCCATTCAAAATTTAAGCTGAACTTAAGCTTCTGTTAAGATTTTAGACGACGCCGGCGCGCATACTTGTAGCGATGGAGTCAAAACCGCTGTTCATTCTGGTGATTGACGATGAGTCCGGTTTTCACGACCTGTTCGATTTCCTATTGACTCCGCTTGGAATTGCGGTGCATGGGGCCGAAAGCGCCAAAGAAGCCTTGGAGCATATCCAGGAGCAGGACTATGACTTGGTCTTCCTGGACATGCATATGCCCAAGGAAAAAGTGAATTCAATCCTGCAGCAGCTCCGGGAGCATCGCCCCTCGATCCGCATAGTGTTGATGAGCAGCGGTCAAAATGCCGAGCAAGCGACGCGTCAAGCGCGAAGCAATTTCGGAATAGACCTCTTCCTTCAGAAACCTTTCGGCTGGGAAGAGTTGATGGGTCTTATTGAGCGGGCCGTTCCCAGATCCACGCCGGACGTTGCAGTTCCCATGGCGGCAAGCGCCCCGTAGCCGCATTCTTCAAAATCCGCCCGCGCGCTCCGCAGAAATCGACCTCCAGCGCCCACTTCCGCCAGGCTCCTTCGGTGCCTCCGCATTTGCCTCAACAGGCGCCAAAGTGTTAAAAGACTCTATTATGGATAAGGGTTTCCAGCGACGCGTCTTTCTAAATTTCACCTTTTTTCTATTGATAATTTTCGCCTATTACATCGCCAAACCTATACGAAACTCGTTGTTCCTGGAGTCGATGGGGCCCGCGCAACTTCCCATCGTATATATTATTTCCTCCCTGGTGAGCCTCGTGTCGGCCGCCGGTTTTGAAAGGCTGTTGTCAAAAAGCATCCCGCCTAAAATCGTCAGCCTGTCCCTCGCTTTCTTTTCGGTGGTGATGGTGATGTTTTGGGCCGCGCTCAGCAAGTGGACCGGGCAAGCCGCTTTTCTTGCTTTCGGCTTGTATGTTTTCATCTCATTTTTCGCCGTCGCCGCCGTGACGCTGTTCTGGGCCACGCGCAACGACAGTTTTACCGAAGAGGAAGGAAAAAGAGCCTATGGTTATATCGGAATCGGGGGGATTTTGGGCGGATTATTGGGAGGCAAGACCACGCAACTGCTGGCACCAATTCTGGGGACCGAAAACCTTTTGCTTTTGAGCGCGGGAATTCTCTGCCTGACCTTTCCCCTCCCTTTTTTGACCGCAGCCGCCTTCTATGGACCTGAACACGCGCAGGCGGAGCAATTCCGGCCTTCCACCTCGATCCTCAGCTTTCCCCAGGGCCTCAGGCTCATTATTCAGAACCGCTATGTTCTGTCGATCGCCGGAATCGTGTTCTTCACGACTTTTGCCGGCACTCTGTTTGACTTCCAGTACCAAACCATCATCAACGGCGCCGGCTTGGCCAAGGACCTCCGAACCGCGCTCTTTGCCCAGGTATTTTATTACGTCAATTTGGCGGGCATCGTCGTCCATCTCCTGCTGACAAAAAGGCTGTTGAGGCGTTTCGGCCCCATCGGCGGACTTCTGCCGCTGCCCTTCATCGCTCTGGCCGCATCCTTCTATCTGCCCTATAGGGCAAACCTCGGCTCGGCCATCGTCCTGTGGACGATCATGGGAGGGATCGGTTATTCCTTAAATCAAGTGGCCAGGGAAAGCCTGTATATCCCCACAGGCATCCATATCAAATACGGCGCCAAAGCCTACATCGACACCTTTGTTTTCCGCGCCGGCGACGCGGGCGCCTCGACTCTATTGCTCGCCTATCTCACCTGGATCAAATCTTCAACGCTCTTTTTTATTTGCTGCAACGCCTTCGGCGCACTGGCGTGGCTGAGTTTCGTCTTTTACCTCCGCCGGAGATATTTTTATCTCCCGAAAGTCGCCGCAGCCTAGACCGCGCCAGCGCCGGTCGCGGTGACTGGAAAAAACGCCGCGTAACTGTTACAATTATATCAATTACAACCCAGTCAGATTCCTTTTGGGAAAAATGATGAAGACAATCCTGGTAGCCGACGATGAGGGCTCGATCCGCGACCTGCTCAAACGCCTTCTGGAATCCGAAGGCTACAACGTCCTTTTGGCGGAAAACGGGAAGCAGGCTCTAAACTCCACGCAGGAAAATCGCCCGGATCTCATCATTTTAGATCTCATCATGCCCGAGATAAACGGCCTGGACGTGTGCCGGCAAATTCGCCAGAATGCGGAGACCGCCGGAATACCGATCATAATGCTCACCGCCAAAGGAGCGATTCTCGACCAGACTTTGGGGTATCACCTGGGCGCTGATGATTATGTCGTCAAGCCCTTTATCTGGGAGGAATTGAAATCCCGCATCGGCAACTTAATTTGATAACGCCATGAAAGAGAATCTAAGCGAAGCCCCGCTCTCGGAAAAAAAATCGATCTTAGTGGTGGATGATGAACCCGCATTGCGCGGGCTCCTCAAACGCGCCTTGGAAAATAAGGGTTTTTACGTTCTTCCCGCCGCCGACGGTCAGACGGCGTTGGATTCCATTCTTGCTCACCGGCCCGACATGGTGCTTTTGGACCTTCACTTGCCGGAGATGAGCGGCATGGAGGTATGCCGGCGCATACGCCAAGCCGCCTCCGCTTTGGGCTATATTCCGATTATCGTGATCACCGGTATTTCCCTGGAGGAGGCAAAGAGCTCCGGAATCCAGGCGGATGATTACGTGGGCAAGCCTTTTGATTTGGAGGATTTGCTTTCCCGCATCACGCGCCTTCTTCAGGAACCCTCCGACGGCCAAAACGGCTGATGGAATTTCTTGAGAATAGAAAAACCGCCCTTGCGCGGCTCAACCGCGAGATTGTCGCCTGCCGTTTGTGTCCCCGCCTCGTCGAACACCGGGAGAGAGTTGCGCTCAATAAGAGGGCCGCTTATCAGAGTTGCGAATACTGGGCCAAACCCGTTCCGGGCTTCGGCGACCCGAGCGCCAGAGTCCTGCTCCTGGGGCTGGCCCCGGGAGCCCACGGCTCAAACCGCACCGGCCGGATGTTCACCGGAGACGGATCGGGCATCTTTCTATACCGGGTCCTGCATCGAGCCGGCTACTCCAATCAGCCTACGGCCGCCCGCGTCGGAGACGGCCTGAGGCTCAGCGGCGCCTACATTACCGCCGCGGCGCGCTGCGCTCCCCCCGATAACAAGCCCACGCCGGCCGAGCTTAAAAATTGCGCCGATTTTCTGGCCAGAGAGATGGCCCTGCTTCCAAATCTGCGCGTGGTCGTCGCGCTGGGAAAGGTGGCGTGGGACGCCTACCTCGCCTGGCGCAAGAACTCCGGCAAAGCGGCGCCGTCTCCCAAGCCCGCCTTCGGGCATGGCGCTGAAGTGGATTTGGGCGACGGCCCAATTTTATTAGGCAGCTACCACCCCAGCCAGCAAAACACCTTCACCGGCAAGCTCACCGAAAAACAGATGCTGGCGGTCCTTCGCCGCGCCCAAAAATTTTCAAATCGCGCTCCGGCCCTTGGGCCGCCAGCCGATCCATTCCGCCGCCGCCACGGAGGCGGCGCTCGCCGTCAGAAGGATTAGAAATAGCGCGCACCACCGGGCGACAAATTCCGGCCAAAAAATGACGGGAATCAGCAAGGAAGCCGCTATTCCCGTGAAGTACTCCAAAGGAAAACCCAGGATTTTCTTCGGAAACCACCACACCGGCTCGCCGCGAAATCGCCGGACTCCCCAGGCCGGATTCCACACAAACCACTGAAAATCCCAAAAAACGGCGGTCAAGAAAAAGTAGGACAATATCCGAACCTCCACCGGCAGAGAAAAACCGGTAAACAAAATCGGCAAATGAAAAATGGACAGCAGAAACGTGATGAAATAGAAATGGTAGCCCGTGAGCGGTCTGCCGTTGTGAAGGCGCAAAATCCAGGCATCATCCATTCTCCAAGTCGGAAGTTTCTCGGCCCACCCGTGGCCGCCCTCAATCTGGATTTCTAGCTGGGCCAACAGCCAGCACACCCCGAAAAGATAGAGTCCTTCGGCAATCATCGGCATGCGCCTCCCCGGCGCCGAAGTTGCCGGCGCCGCCCTTCATGCTACTGATTTTAAAGCCGGCTCCACAACCTTATCCGCCTTTCTGAAATAAGATAAAATACCGCAGCACATCCAGGAACATGACCGGTCTATCGCGCCAGTTGGGTTTGAGCACCCTCATCCTATACGGAATCGGAGACATCCTCGGCGCAGGCATCTACGCTCTCGTTGGAAGAGTGGCGAGTGAGGCGGGAACTGCGGCCTGGATATCGTTTCTGGTGGCCGCCGTCCTGGCTGCCGTGACCGGCCTATCCTACGCCGAACTGACCTCGCGGATACCCAGGGCGGCGGGAGCCGCGGCCTTCTGTGGTCAGGCTTTTCGGCATCCCCTTCTCCCCCATCTGGTCGGCTTTTTCGTGCTGGCCAGCGGCCTGACCTCAACCACGACGGTCTCGTTGGCAGTCTACGGTTATCTCAAGATTTTCATTGAAATACCCCAAATCCCGGCGGCCATCGCCCTTATCGCGGCCTTAAGCTTCATCAACTTTTGGGGCATTCGTGAATCGGCCGCCGCCAACAACGTGCTGACGGTGGTCGAGGTTTTGGGAGTTCTGCTGGTCATCATCGTGGGGCTTTCTCACGCCGCGGCCCGGCCTTCGGCGGAACTTCTGCGCGCCCTTTCTCCCCAAGCGGGCCTCGGCGAGATTCTCGCGGGCGCGACCATCGCCTTCTACGCCTTCATCGGTTTCGAAGACTTGGCCAATCTCGCCGAGGAGGCGAAGGCGCCGTCGCGAGACATCCCGCGCGCGATTCTCACCGCGGTCGCCGTCACCACGCTCCTCTACCTGACGGTGGTCTGCGTAGTCCTGTGGGCCATGCCCCCCGAGCAGGCCGCCGCCTCGGAGCGCCCTCTTCTCGACGTGCTCAAAATCGGCGGCTGGGGGCTTCCCGACCGCGCCTTCGCCCCTGTGGCGCTGGTTGCGGTACTGAACACAGGACTTGCCAACCTCATCATGGCTTCGCGCCTGCTCTATGGGATGGCGCAGGAGGGCTGGCTTCCCGCCGGCCTCGCCCGAATCCACGCCTCCAGGAGAACCCCGTGGGTGGCCGTGCTCGCGGCGATGCTCCTTTGCATGGTCCTTGTCATCAGCGCCGGCGCCGAGGGAGTCAAAACCATCGCCCAGACGACGAGCCTTCTTCTCATGCTCGCCTTCCTCATGGTGCATCTGAGTCTCATCGCGATCCGCCGCCGCGACGAAAACTCAACTCTCACAAGTCTTGAGAAAGGATTCCGCGCCCCCTCGTTCGTCCCGTATGCGGGCGTGGCTGCTTGTCTTCTGGTGGCCTCCCGGGCTCCGCTCCAAGCCTATCTTCGGGCAGGATTTGTGGCACTCATAGCCATCCTGATTTACGCCTCAGTTCGCCGTGCACGGCTCCTCCCCGGGAATGCGCCCACGCGAAGTTGACGGAGCGTTGGAGCCCAAAACCCCGCAGCGATGCCCTCTCCAACCCCGTCTTCCGATGCGTTGTTGTGCCTTGAATTCTCGACGAAAACCTTGCATTCCAAACCCGCTTGTGCTACCATAAATATGCGGGGTAGAGCAGCCTGGTAGCTCGCAAGGCTCATAACCTTGAGGTCGCTGGTTCAAATCCAGCCCCCGCA
>JACQRQ010000148.1 GCA_016206405.1 Elusimicrobiota bacterium
CCCGTCGTCTTGCCGGACGCCGACTCGCCGCTTACGGAGGAATTCGTCGCCGCCCAGGCCTCGACGCCGAACGAGGACTGGATCAGCGCGAGGCTGAGCGCCGAAGCGATGACGCGCGTCGCCTGATGCGGCTTCATAACCTCCATTATATTGCAGTTGGGCGGCCAGGGGTTGGGTCTTTAGGCCTAGGGGAAGGGGGACTTAGGACCTAGACGGTTTTAGGACTAAAGTCCTATTTACCGAGTTAGGCCAAAAACCGCGATATTCTCGTCGAGCGGCCTCCGGCTTATTTGTACTACCTAATATAAATAAGCGCTAAGCCGTGCAACACCTCCCTCCCTCTCTCTTAATACGTCTTATATGTTCGCATTCTGTTGCAATATCGACCTCATTGTATTATAGTGCTACCTAATAATGGCTTACCTTATCACCAAAACCATCCGCGGCCGGAAATATTACTATCTCGCCCGCAGCCAGCGCGTCAACGGAATCCCCCGCATCGTGTGGCAAAAATACATCGGCACGGCCGCCGACGTCGCACAGCGCCTCCAGACCCACCACTCCCATATTAAGGAGGTGGACGTCTTTGAATTCGGCGCCTGCGCCGCCCTATGGCAAATTGCCAAGAAGCTCGATCTCCCCGCCATCATCGATCGCCATGCCGGCAAGCGCGACCAGGGCGTCTCGGTCGGAACATATATGACCGTGGCGGCGATCAACCGCTGCGTCGCCCCGACAAGCAAACGCTCCATTTCCCACTGGTACCGCCGTTGCGCGCTGCGGCGGCTCTTAGGCGTATCTCCCAGCCGCTTCTCAAGCCAGCGTTTCTGGGACCACATGGATTATCTTGATGAAGACAAAATCCTGGCGATCGGCAAGGACCTCACCAAGCAGGTTCAAGCGGTCTATGGTCTCCAGACCAACACCCTGCTCTACGACACCACGAACTTCTTCACCTTCCTGTCGCCCTACAACCCAAGCGACCTGGCTCGGCACGGCAAGAACAAGCAGCATCGCGACGATTTGAGGCAGGTGGGGCTTGCTCTACTGGTCAGTCGCGACGGCCAGATCCCCTTGTTTCATTGGACTTATCGCGGCAATCTCCATGACGCCAAGGTTTTCCCGGTGCTCGTCGAAAAACTCAACGGCTATCTCAAGGACGCCCACTTCCCCCAGCAAGACCTGACCTTGGTCTACGACAAGGGCAACAACTCCAAGAATAATCAGGCGGTCATCGAATCATCGCCCTTCCACTTTGTCGGATCGCTCGTCCCTTTCCAACACCAGGACCTGCTCGAAATCCCTCTCCCGCGCTACCGCAAATGCTCCCAACCCGACGACGTCACGGCTTTTCGCGCTTCCAAGAAGATCATGAACGTCGAATACACCGTCGTGCTGACTTTCAGCCCCAAGCGCCGGCGCAAGGACCTTCATGACTTTCAGGCCATGCTCCAAAAACGTCTGGACCAACTCAAGGAAGCTCAACGCATGCTCGCCAAGAAGCCGTCCGCGCGGCGCAGCGCATTCCGCAGAACCGATGGACGCGAGGGGGCCGTGCGCAAGCTGCTTGCCAAGATCACCCAGGCGCGCTATCTGAGCCAAGTCCTCAAAGTCGACTTCCGCAAAACGGGCCCAGGGGAATTCCACTTAAGCCATCACGTCGATCAAAAGGCCCTGCGGCGTCTCACCCAGCAAATCTTCGGCAAAACAATCCTCTATACCGATCGCCATGATTGGGACACCGATGCAATCGTTCAAGCCTACCGTGGTCTGCGCTGGATTGAACTCGCTTTCAAGCAAATGAAGGACCCGCACTTCGTCTCTTGGAGCCCGCGGCTCCATTGGACGGACTCAAAGATCAGGGTTCATGCCTTCTACTGCGTACTCGCCCTCACCCTCGCCAATCTCCTCAAGCGCGAACTCGCGTCGAAGGGTCACCGCCTCGAACTCGACACCACCATCGAGCAGCTCTCTCAAATCCGCGAGACGCTGCTCCTGCCCGCGCCCACGAAAGGCTCGGGCCTGATTCTCAGCCGACTCAGCCCCCTCCAAAAGAAACTTTACGGGGACCTCAACCTCCAAGAACTTCGCGGCGCATAGGCAGGTACTACACTCTCGCGCCGATCCCTCGACGAGAATATCGCGGTTTTTGGCCTAACTCGGTAAATAGGACCAAAGACCCAGGCGCAAATGCGTCGGCCCGGGGTATAATGGCTCCCATGATGACACCGCTCCGCCTTGCGCCTCTCCTGATGCCGTTCTTGGCCGCCAATCTCTTCGCGCTGTCTCCCGCGTCGCAATTTGCGGCCGGCGTGGAGGAGGCTCTCGAAAGCGCCCGTAAAGACGCGAGAGCGATCATGATTGCCGCGGCCGCGCAAGCGGACAGCGACGCCCCCTTGACGGTCAAGCTCAATATCAACAGCGTGGACGCGTCCAGGGGCGACGTGGACGCGACGCAGGTTCTTAAGGATGCGGGAATCAAGATTCGCGTGAAAACCGAGGGGACCATGGTGTGCATCCAGAATGCCTGCTTCCTCTATGAAGGCAAGGCCGTGGTGCCTCCCGCCCCGGATCGTCCCAACGTCCTAACGCACAAGCTGGTCAATGGTCCGATCAGCTTCACGTTGGAATTCTCCCGGCCGGTCTGCGCCTTCAGCTTCACCCGGCCCGCGCTCATCGCCGGCGAGCACGGAGTCAGCCATCCGCGCTGGGCCGCCCAAGCCTTCGGAAAGCAGGGGGAGGAGCGCGCTATGGCAGGAGAAGATCTGATTCGTTATTTTGTCAGGACGAAGCCCAAGTCCGCACTGCCCGTAACTTTAGAAGCCAAGGACCCGGCCAATCCCATTGCCGCGGTGCGAATCAGCTCGGACGGGAACCTGTACGGCGTGGACGAGGACGGCCGCCCAGGGACCGTCCATTTCGCCGGATTCAGCGGCGTGC
>JACQRQ010000142.1 GCA_016206405.1 Elusimicrobiota bacterium
AAGCCTACAACGACAAGCTGGACGGGGTTATCTCAGAGGACTTCTGGCTCTCCAAGGCAAAGGAGTGGCGGGGCGCTCAGGAACAGGTCAGGAGTGCAATCGCTGCGCATGAAAAGTCCAACCAGGGCTATTTTGAGCGAGGTATCGAACTGTTGCGCCTGGCGAGCAGGGCCTACGATTTGTACCGAGTTCGAAACCTGCCTGAAAAGCGGGCTCTGCTGAATGTCCTGGTATCGAACTTTTCCGTGAATGGAAAAAACGTTGTTCCCACCTACAAAAAACCTTTCGACATACTGGCCGAAGGGGTTGCTTGTTCAAATTGGCTGCCGGACTAGGACTCGAACCTAGACTAAGCGGTTCAGAGCCGCTCGTGCTACCATTACACCATCCGGCAATTTGAGAGATTATTTTATCAATTCTCAAGGCTGGATTCTATCCTGAGGCTGGAAAATGGCTGATTCGGCAACCACGCGCGGCGCTGGAATTTGAATTTAATGATTCTTTTGTTTCCACTATTTTTATATATTAATGCTTCGGCCCCGCGAGCCGGCATAAAATGGGCAACGAAACCGAATCCAAGTCCCGCCTGGAAGTCCTGCTGGAAGTCGGGAAACTGCTTTCCGGCAAGCTCGATTTGGCCGATCTTCTCAGGGCCGTCATCCAACTTGCCACGAAAGTGGCTCAGGCGGAAAGAGCCTCGCTGCTGCTGCTCGACCCCGAAACGCGCGAGCTTTACTTCGACGTCGCCCTGGGGCTGCCGGAGGAAACCGCCAAGACTCGGCTCAAAATCGGCCAGGGCATCGCCGGCGCGGCGGCCAAAAGCGGGGAGCCTCTGATCATCAACGACGTCGCCAAGGATCCCCGCTGGAGCCCCGACATCGACCGGAAGTCGGGCTTCAAGACCCGCTCGCTGGTCGCCGTTCCGATGATCATCAAGGGCCGCGTCGTGGGGGTGCTCGAGGCCCTCAACCGCTTGGGCGGCGGTCCGTTCACCGAAGAGGACGTCGACATTTTGGCCAGCTTCGCGTCGCAATCGGCCGTCGCCATCGAAAACGCCCGCCTTTTCAGCTCGCTGCAGGAGGAAAAGAACAAACTGCAGATGGTGTTTACGAATATGAAGGAGGGCGCGGTCCTGACCCATATCAACGGGCAGATAGTGCTGATCAACAGCGCGGCCCGGACGCTCTTGGGCCTCACGGCATCGCTGCCCACGCAGATTCAGGAGTTCTTGAACCCGTTGGTGGGCGAAGTGGGGGTCGGGCAGATTTTAAACTCCCTCAAAAAAGAGATGTCTTTTGAAATCGTCCGGCAACGGCCCAAGAAACTGATCGTCAACTGCGCGGTCAACGCCATCGCGGTCCAAAAAGAGGGGCCGGCCCACGGGCTTTTATGGGTGTTCCGGGACGTCACCGCTGAAAAGCGGGAGGAAAAGCTCAAACAGAACTTTTTGTCCCTGATCTCGCACAAGCTCAAAACCCCGCTGTCCTCCATCACCGGATTTTCGCACCTTCTCCTGGAGGACGTCGAGGGCGCGGCGGGCGCCAAGGCTTTGGAGGGCCAGAAAAAGGCCCTACACATCATCAACGAACAGGGCAAAAAGCTGGCCTTGCTCGTGCAGAAGCTTTTGGACTTCACCCGCATGGAGGAGATGGAGGTGGGGGATTTGAAGCGCTCCCATACCGAGATCGAGGTGATGATAAAGCGGCTTCTCGAAAAATTGGAGCCTGGGTGGAAGGGCAAGTCGGTGCAGGTGGTTTTGAGCCCGAGTCTCAAGCAAAAGGTGTACGCCGACGCCGATTTGCTCGAGGAGGTCTTCGGCAACCTTCTTGAAAACGCGGTCAAGTTCAACCTCAAGCCTGAAAAGCGGGTATCGGTGTCCTGCGCCCTACAGGGCCCGTGGGTGCATGTGCGGGTTTCCGACAACGGGCCGGGCATTCCGCCGGAGGAAAAGGAAAAGATCGTAGAAAAATTTTACCAGATTGAGGAGACGTTCACGGGACAAG
The DNA here is from genome assembly GCA_016206405.1 of Elusimicrobiota bacterium. GTDB lineage: Bacteria > Elusimicrobiota > Elusimicrobia > O2-12-FULL-59-9 > O2-12-FULL-59-9 > O2-12-FULL-59-9. The sequence goes on from JACQRQ010000142.1 coordinate 2,004, forward strand.
TCGAGGGATGGGGGCTTGGGCTGGCGTTCGTTAAAAAGGTGCTGGAAAAGCATATGGGCGCGCTGGACGTGGAGTCCATGGTGGACCGGGGCACCACCGTCACCATCAAGCTGCCGTTGGTGGAAGAGGAGTCCGGCAGGTCCTCCGGCGTCCCCGAAATTTAACCCGGCGTTCTCCCTTCCATCCGCCGCGATTTTATGAATTTTGATCCGCAAAAATGGTCCGCCCTTTTCGCTCCCGCCGGCTACAGCGAGGTGTATTGGGAGGACAGCCGCTCGCTTTCCATCCGCATCGAGGAGTCCCGCCTGGCAGGAATCAAGGTGGTCGACGACCGCGGCATGGGCTTGAGATATCTCTTCCCGCCAGCGGGAGGCGCCGGCTGCAAGACCCTTTTCACCAGCTTAAACGGCTGGGACTTTGAAAGCGCCAAGAACGCGAGCGCCCGGATTCTGGAGTCCGGCCGGAGGCTCGCCGGCGGCCAAAAAGCGGCCGCGCCGGGACGCGGGATCCGGGAGGGCCGCGACTGGAAGATTGATTACCGGCGGCTGCCCGTCATGGAGAAGTCCGACGACGTTTCCTGGGAGAGAAAGGCCGGGCGGCTCCAGGAGCTGGACCGCCTGGCGCGCGATCGCTTTCCTTATATAAGACAGGTGAGCATCCGCTATCAAGAGCACGTCCTCAAGACCGGGCTGATCAATTCCGACGGGGATTATTGCGGCCAGGAGGGCACCGCCACCACCTTTCTGGTGGAGGTCGTGGCTGAGAAAGAGGGCGTGCGCCAATCGGGTTATGAGTCGAGCGGGGCGTGGAAGGGCTGGGAGTATTTAAGCGAGATCGAGCCGGAAAAGCTGGCTCTGCGAGCGGCGCGGAGGGCGGTGTCCAAGCTTTCCGCCAAGCCGGCTCCGGCCGGCGAGATGCCGGTCATCCTCGCCGGCTCCGCCGGAGGGACTTTCATTCATGAGGCCATCGGCCATTCCCTGGAGGCCGACCATATTCAGGAGGGCACCTCTCCGGCGTATGCCGGCAAAATAGGACAAAAGGTGGCTCCCGAGCAGGTGACCATCATCGACGACCCCACCCTCCCTTTTGGCCGCGGGTCCTACGCTTTTGACGGCGAGGGCGTTGCGGCACGCCCCACGACGCTGGTGGCCAACGGCGTTTTGAAGGATTATCTTTTCGATCGCCGCACCGCTTACGCCGCCGGCCGCGCTTCCAACGGCCACGGCCGCCGGGAAGCCTATCATTGCGTGCCGATTCCCCGGATGTCGAACCTTTACATGGCTCCGGGCCGCGCCGATCCCCGGCGGATGATCGCCGCGCTGGACAAGGGTTTTTTGGTGACCCACATGGGCGCCGGCCAGGTCAACACCGCCACGGGGGAGTTTGTCTTCGAGGTGGACGAGGGGTTTTTGATCGAGAGGGGCAAAGTCGCCGCGATGCTGCGCGACGCGAGCTTGCTGGGTCTTTCGGGCGAGGTCTTAAACAACATCGGCGCCTTGGGGCGCGACATCGGTTGGGCCGTCGGCGTGTGCGGCAAATCGGCGCAGCACGTCCCCGTGGCCGATGGAATTCCCACGATGAGGCTCTCAAAAATGGTGGTGGGGGGCAAATGAGCTATTTGACGGTCGCGGTGGGCCTGGTGTGCGCCGTCTGGCTGGGCTGGTTTATTTACTCCAGAAGGCGGGCGCGCCGTCTGGTGGAGTCCGGCGGCATGCGCTCCAATTCCGGTCCGGAGGAGGCTTCCGCCGCGCCGTGGCACGGCGATTTTTGCGCCGTGGGGTCTCCCTTGGAAAAGCTGATCACCGATGAGCCGCAGTGGGAAAAACTTTGGAGCCAAGCCTTCCGCCAAAAGGCGCCGCGCGTCGATTTCAGCCGCCGTTTCGCCGCGGCCGTATTTCTCGGCGGCCAAACCACCGGCGGCTACTCGGTGGAATTTGAGCCTCCCGCCGAGAAAGACGGAAAGCTCGTGGTGAGCTTCAAGGTTCAGGCCCCGTCCTCCGGCCTCTACGTCATCCAAGCCTTGACCCAGCCTTACGCCGTCCAAGTCTTCGATAAAACCGGCCTTCCGGTCCTGCTCCGCCGCCTTTAAAATTGCCGCCGGGCTTGGGTCAGTACCGCTTCCAGCCGGGACGGCGCAGGGGGACGGGACAGGTGTCGGCCAGAAAGGGGAGATGATCCTTGATTTTGTCGAGGGCGTCCTCGGCGGCCTGTTCGCCCACGTGGATGAGCTCTTTGGCTCGGTGAAATTCGGTCCAGGAAAATCTGCGGACGTCGGGCTGAAGAGTCACATGCGCCAGGTCCTTATGGCTTTGAGCGATCTCGTATTCCATGGTGTAAATCATCCGGAACAAGACGTCGCCGATATGGGGGCCGCGCAAGGTGTGAATGAGAGGCAGCTCCAGGCCTTCGGGCTTTTTAAAGTGCATTCCCCGGCGCTGGCCGGGCGCGCGGGTGAGGTTGACGGAGATCAAGACGTCGGCGCCCATCTGGGAAATGAGCTTGGTCGGCACCGGATTGATGAGCCCGCCGTCCACCAAAAAACGGCCGCGATAAAGAAACGGCTGAAATATGATCGGAATGCTGCAGCTTGCCCGCACGGCCTCGGCAACGCGTCCCTGGCGGAGGACGACCTCCTCACCCAGCATGATGTCGGTGGCCGCGCAGGCGAAGGGGATTTCGAGATCGCCGAACTCGATGTGGCCGAAGAGGGAGCGCAGGAATCTAAGGAAAATCACCCCGCCCAGAAGACCGGAGCGCGGGATGGTCATATCCAGGAACATGTGCTTGTAGAGCCAGGTCTTGTCGACTTGGTGGGCCTTTTCGATGGTCTCCTCCACCGGGATGCCGGCGCAGTAGCTGGCCCCGACCAAGGAGCCGATGGAAGTGCCGGCGACGACGTCGGCCTCGATGTTGGCTTTTTGCAGCGTCTTCCAAATTCCCAAAAGGGTGAAACCCAAAGCGCCGCCGGCGCCCATGGCCAAGCCGACTTTAAGCCGCGCGATGTTCCGGCACAGGCGCTCGATCGCGCGCTGGGTCTTGGGAAACGGGATCAGCGCCGAAAACGGCGAGCCGGAGCGCTGGAAATTTTCCTGGATGGCCGCGTTCCACGGAATTTCGGTCGATTTTTCATTGATGTCGGAGGGGAAGCGCTGCCGGTCTCCCAGCCAGACGTAGGCTAACTTTTTGGTGTTGCCGAACATCGCCTTGAGGTTGGTGGCCAACTGGGACTGCTGCACGATCTGCTCGGGCGTGTTGACCAGGATCACCTGGTCCATTTCTTGAAGAAAGGCCTTTTCCACGTCTCCCAAAACGTCCGACATGCAGAACAGAACGAAATCCTTGGTTTCGCGCATCAGGTTGGTCAGAAGAAAAAGTCCCTCCACCAGCCGGCCGGTGAAAATCTTGGGCTCCAGAGTCAGCACCTCCAGGCCCGAGGGGTGAACGGTTCCGATCCGGCGGAGGATGTCGGGATCCCGGAAGTCTTCCTCGCGGAGGATCATCCGGTCCGCCGGCACGGCCTTAAGCCCCAGCGCCGCCGCGATCTCTCCGCCGCCCTGCGACAGGTCGACGAGCAGCACTCGCTTGCGGGTTTGCTCCGTCAAATTGAGCGCCAGGTTGGTGCAAAACAGGGTCCGGTCTTGGCGGTCCAAGGCGCACAGCACGCCGAAAATCTCCGGCAACAGAGCGCGGGAAGCCGCTTCGGTGGATTCCGAAGAGCTCAGCAGCCTTTTGGAAAGGATGCGGGCGATATGGAGCAGAATGGACGGGTTGGCGCGCGTGATTTTGTCGAAATCCTGCTTGCTCAGGATGAGAAACTCGCAGGTGGTCTCCAGCTTGCCGGTGAAAAGCCGGGGCTCGCCGGTCAAGAGGCTCATCTCTCCGATGGAGTCCCCCGGGCCCAGGTATGCGGTCGTCCGTTCCCGGCCGTCTTCCGCCACGCTCATGCGCAGGCGGCCGGAGGTGATGAGATAAAACGTGTCTCCGGGTTCTCCCTGCTGGAAAAGCGTCGAGCCCTTGGACAAGGACAGCGGTTGGAACAGCGGCGCGATCTTGGCCAGGTCTTCCGCCGCGATGGTGGAAAAAAGAGTCGTTTTCTTCAGAAACGACAGCCAGTTGGAAATTTCCTCGGCTTGCATGGCGTTTGTTAGCCGGCTCCCTGAAGTGATATAATTTTTCCGCGTTTCCGGAGGGCGAAGAGGCTCAGCGCGATGATCGTTTTGGCGTCCCGGATTTTCCCGGCGCCGATCCATCGCAGCGCCTGCTTGAAAGGAACCAGCACGCAGCGGATGTGCTCGTCGGGATCGGGCCGGCTGGGACCCGGTTTCAGGCGATCGGCCCAAAAAATGTGGATGACTTCGGAGTTGATCGCGCAGCTGGGCCAAAACGACGTCAGCGGGCGGATGCGGCCCGCGCGGTAGCCCGTCTCTTCGACGAGTTCCCGCTTCAGGCATTGGACCGGGTTTTCGCCGCGGTGGAGCTTGCCCGCCGGGATCTCAAAGGTGATTTTTCCAACGGCGTAGCGGTACTGCTGCACCATCACGATCCGGCCGGGGTCGACAAACGGGAGCACCGCCGCCGCTCCGGGGTGGCGGAGGTATTCCCGCGTGGCGATTCTCCCGCTGGGCATGCGCACCAGATCCGCGTAGAAATCGACCGTTTTCCCGGCGTAAATTCTTCGTTTTTTGAAGCGTTTTTCCCGCAATCGTGATGAGGCCGGCACGCGGTCATTATACATGAGTTCTTCCAATTTTGTCCATTTGCACGCCCATTCCGAATATTCCCTGCTGGACGGCGCCGCCCGCCTTACCGACGATCATGGAAACCCGTCCGCTTTCTTGAAAGCCATGGCGCAAAGCGGGATGCCGGCCCTGGCGCTCACCGATCACGGCAACATGTTCGGCGCCATCGAGTTTTACGAAGGCTGCAAGAGCGTGGGCTTAAACCCCATCATCGGCTGCGAGGCCTATATGGCCCCGCATTCCAGGCTGGACCGCAAAGGGCAGAGCGAAAAAGAAGCCACCCGGCACATCACGCTTTTGGCGAAAAATCTGGCGGGCTACCGCAACTTGATGCTGTTGCTGTCGAAGGCGTACCTGGAGGGTTTTTATTACAAGCCCCGCATCGACAAGGAGCTTTTGTCCCAGCACGCCGAGGGGATCGTGGCCCTTTCCGGCTGCCTTAAGGGCGAGGTGGCCCAGGCGCTTTTGGCGGGGGACCGCGACGGCGCCGAAAATCTGATCGGAACTTATCGCTCCATTTTGGGACCGGACAATTTCTACCTGGAGCTCATGGACCACGGCCTTGAGAAACAGCAGCGCGTCAATAAGGAACTGGTCGACATCGCCAAGCGCGGCGAGATTCCCCTGGTGGCCACCAACGACTGCCATTACTTCCGCAAGGAGGACGCGCCCGCCCATGACGTGCTGCTTTGCATCGGCACCGGCAAGCGCTTGGACGAGCCCAACCGCCTGCGGTATGAGGCGCCGGAGTTTTATTACAAGTCCTCGGCGGAGATGGCCAAGATGTTTTCCTACGCCCCCCAGGCCCTTCGCGCCACTGTGGAAATCGCCGAAAAGTGCTCCACGGAAATCCCGCTGCATCAGATGCTGCTGCCCCATTTTGAGACGCCCGCGGGCGAGAGCGTGGAAAGCTGCCTGGAAAAATCATGCCGGGAGGGCTTACAGCGCCTGAAGCTCGACTCTCTCCCGGAGTACGCGCGGCGGCTGCGCTACGAGCTCGACATCATTTTCAAAATGGGCTACGCCAGCTATTTTCTCATCGTCCGGGACTTCATCGATTACGCCCGGCGGAACCAGGTTCCGGTGGGGCCGGGCCGGGGCAGCGGGGCCGGCTCTCTGGTGGCCTACAGCCTGGCGATCACGATGGTCGACCCCATCCGTTACGGCCTTTTGTTCGAGCGCTTTTTAAATCCCGACCGCCGCAGCATGCCGGATTTGGACATCGATTTTTCAGACGAGGGGCGCGAGCGCGTGATCGAATATGTGCGCGGAAAATACGGCATGCACAACGTGGCGCAAATCATCACCTTCGGAACCATGCAGGCGCGCCTGGTGGTGCGCGATGTCGGCAGGGTGCTGGGCGTTCCGCTGCCGGAGGTCGACCGGCTGGCCAAGCTCATTCCCGCGGGCGTCGGCATCGCGCAAGCTCTGGAGACCATCCCGGAGCTCAAGGAGGCCGCGCAGTCCAACTCCCAGGCGAAAAAGCTTTTGAGCCTCGCCCAGAAGCTGGAGGGCCTCAAGCGCCACACCGGCGTGCACGCCGCCGGCATCGTGATCACCAAGGAGGCGGTGCATTGCTACAGTCCCCTGGCCAAGAGCGGCAACCAGGGGGTCGTCACGACCCAGTACAGCGACGTCAATCTGCTCAAGCTGGGCCTGTTGAAAATGGACTTTTTGGGCCTGCGAACGCTGACCATCGTGGATCACGCCTGCAAGATGATCCGGCTCAAGAAAAATCCGGAATTCGACGTCATGAAAATCCCCTTAGACGACGCCAAGACCTACGCCATGCTGCGGGAGGGCAACGCCTTCGGGGTGTTCCAACTGGAGAGTTCCGGCATGCGGGACCTCCTGCGCCGCTTAAAGCCCGCGACCTTCGAGGATATCTCCGCGACGATTGCCCTGTATCGCCCCGGCCCCATGCAGAGCGGCATGCTCGACGACTTCGTGGAGAGAAAAAACGGAAACAAGAAGGTGACTTACGCCCACCGCCTTCTGGAGCCGATTTTAAAGGAAACCTGCGGGGCCATGATTTACCAGGAACAGATCATGGAAATCGCCAAGGCGATGGCTCTGTTCACTCCCGGACAAGCCGATGGGCTGCGCAAGGCCATGGGCAAGAAGATCATCGAAGAGATGCAGAGCACGCGGCAGTTGTTCGTCGACGGCTGCGAGCGCAATAAAATATCGTCAAAGCTGGCCAATAAAGTCTACGATCAAATCGAGAAGTTCGGGGGTTATGGATTTAATAAATGCGTCGTGGGCGATACTCGCGTTCTGGACGCGGAATCAGGACTTCCGCGGACGGTTCGGGATATTTGCCGCTCCGGCGAAGGAATCAAGGTTTGGTCTTTAAACGGCAAGGGCAAATGCGTCGCTCAACCGGTCATCAGCGCCCGTTCCAATGGATTGAGGAGTGTTTTTAAGCTGAAAACATGCTTGGGCAAGGAAATTTGCGCGACGGACAACCATCCCTTTTACACTTTTCATGGATGGCGCGAGCTTCAGGAGCTCAAGCCGGGAGACCGCATCGCCGTTCCCCGCATCCTGCCTTTCAAGAAGGGCCGCCGGTGGCCTCGGCACCGTTTGCGTCTCCTCGGCTGGGTGCTTTCGGAAGGAAACACCTGCCATCCGGCCGGGTTTTATCTCTACAATAAAGGCCGGGACCAAGCCGCCGACATGATTCGGGCGGCGCGCGAATTCAAAAATACCTCGGTGACGTTGAAAAGCCGCCGGGGCATTTTCGAGATTTACGTCCGATCCCGAACCGCTCCGGTTCAGGGGCGGTTTAGACCGGGGCATAGCCCGTGGAACAAAGGCAGGACTTTAGAAACCTTCGGCTCCTATCGCTGGAAAAGGAAAGTCTCGGGCGCCAAGTCCTGGCTGGAATCGCTCGGCCTCTCCGGCAAGAAAGCCGTGGAAAAATTTTTACCGCCGGACATTTTCGGGCTTTGCGGCGAAGACATCGCGGTGTTCCTGGGCCGCCTCTGGTCCGGCGACGGGTTTGTGTTTTCCCGAAACAATACCACGCCTTTTTACGCGACATCTTCCGCTCGGCTGGCTTCGGACCTGCAGGAGCTTTTGCTCCGGCTTGGGATCATGAGCCGCGTGGTCCGAAAGGATTTTCCCTACCGGGGAACGCTTCGCCCCGGCTACGTGGTTTATCTAACGAGCCGGGAAAGCGTCGCTGAGTTTTTAAGGCGGGTGGGCCCTCACTTGGTCGGCCGCGACCGGGGGAAGCGGGAGTTGAAATCCTATCTTGCGCGCCTCGATGCGGACCGGATGAGCCGGGACACGGTGCCCGCGCAAGTCCGGAATTTCGTCCAAAGGGAAAAGGCGCTTGCGGGCGTGACTTGGAAAGAGGTCGAGCGCCGCACCGGTTTGTGCGCCTCGGAACTCTACCGGAGCGGAGGAGAAAAGAAAGGATTTCGACGATGGACGCTCCGCCGGCTGGCAGAAGCTTTCGGGTCTGAGACTCTCCGGCTGTGGGCCGAGTCGGATATATATTGGGATTCCGTCGAAAGCGTTGAGGCGGCGGGATCGGAAGAAACATTTGATTTAGAGGTGCCGGAAACCCATAATTTCGTCGCGAACGGGATATTTGTCCATAACAGCCATACCGTCGCTTACGGGCTGGTGACTTACCAGACGGCCTATCTCAAGGCCAATTATCCCATCGAGTATGTGACGGCGCTTCTGACCAGCGAAATCGGCCGCAGCGCCATCGACGCCGAGGGCAGGGAAAACAAAATCGTCAGCTATATGGAGCAGGCCAAAAGCATGGGTTTGGCGGTTCTTCCGCCCGACGTGCAGCGCTCGGAGGGAACGTTCAGCATCGTGGAGGATCAGGGCGCCGAAAAAATTCTGTTCGGACTATTGGCCGTCAAGAACGTGGGCTCCGGCGCCGTCGAATCTATTCTGCGGGCGAGGAAGGCGGAGGGGCCCTTTAAATCCCTGGATGATTTTTGCCGACGCGTGGACCTGCGGCAGGCGAACAAAAAGGTCGTTGAGTCCATGGTCAAGGCCGGCGCCCTGGACCGCCTTCTGCCGGGGACGGCGGCCAAGCTCTCCCGCGCCCGGATGCTGGAGAGCCTGGCCGCGGTCATGGACCGCGCCGGCAAGGTGAAGCAGGACCTCGACAAAGGGCAGGGCCTTTTGTTTGAAAGCGCGGCGCTGGCCGACCCCGAGGCTGCCGCCGGCGGCGTCCGCCCGCTCTCCGAGCGCGATATCCTCGAAGGGGAAAGGGAGGTGCTGGGTTTCTATCTCTCCGGGCATCCCCTCAACCGCTATCGCCAGTTGATCAAGAAATTCGGGGCTCGTTCCATCGGCGACTTGGACCGCGCCCCGCAGGTCAAAACCGTCAGCTTGGCGGGCATGATCACGCAAGTCAGCCATCTGACGACCAAGGCGACGGGCGCGCCTTGGGCGCGGGTCAAGCTGGAGGACCTCACCGGCGAGGCGACGCTTCTGGTATTTCCACGGGCGTACGCCGCCGGCATCGGCAAGGCGTTGAGAAACCAGCAAATTGTGCTCGCCAAAGGCCGCTTGAGCGGCCAGGGCGAGGAGGCCGCCGCCGGCCGCAAGGAGCTCATCGTGGAGGAGCTCTTGACCTTCGAGGAAGCTCTGGGCCAGTTCAGCAGCCGGTTGGCGGTTTTGGTGCCGGCCTCGGCACGCAACGACAAAACTTTGTATGCTCTTAGGGGAATTTTCAGCCGCTATCCGGGGCGGTGCACGGTGGTTTTGAATTTGGAGACCGCTTCCAAAGAATCAGCGCAGGTCGTGACCGAGGAACGGGTCAAGATCACGCAAACTCTGCTCGATGAGCTCGAAGCTTTATTGGGGGACGGAGTATGGCAAATCGAAAGCGCATATTGATCGTCGATGACGATTCGGATTTAGTGGAGCTGTTGAACATTTTTTTGACCGGCAAGGGCTATGAGCTTTTGACCGCCTCGGACGGCAAACAAGCCCTCCAGCTCCTGGGCGACCATCCCGTGGATTTGGTTCTATTGGACGTGATGATGCCCTACATGGACGGCTATCATGTGGCCTTTGAGATTTCCAACAAGATGGGAACGGAAGCCCCTAAAATCGTGCTGATGACCAGCCGGGATACGGTGCGGGAAAAGGGAGTGATTTTGCTCAGCGGCGCCCATTCCGTGATGCAAAAGCCCTTCGATTTGGAGGAATTGGACCAAAAAATCAGAGAAATGCTGGTATAATTGACAAGGAAAGTCAGATACAATAAGATAGAAATGCGCCGCGAATGTCGAGCAGAACCGCGGCGCGGGGAGAAAGACGCGATGATAAAAAGGCTTATGATTTCGTTTTTGACCGTTGGGTTCCTGTGCGCGGGCGGCGGATTTGCCCTCGTGGAAGCCCAAGGAAGCGCCGCTCCGGCCGCGGCCGACGTGGAAAAAGCGGCTCCGGAGGCCGCGCCCCCGCCCGACCCCTACCAGCAGGCTTTGACGGATCTCAAGGCCGAAGATGTTTCCGTGCGCCGCATGGCGGCGGAAAATCTGGGCCGGCTCCGGAACCCGGAGGCCATTCCGCATTTGACGAATCTGCTCAAGGATGAAAACGCGATGATTCGGGCCACCGCAGTGGACTCTCTGGGGCTTTTGCGCAGCCCGGACGCCGCCGCCGCCATCGCCAAGCTTCTAGTGGACGATCCCTCGCCCCAGGTGCGCCAAGCGGCGGCCGTTTCTCTGGCCTATCTGCAAAGCGATGAAGCCGTCGACGCGCTGATCGCGACCCTTAATGACGCGGAAGAAGGAGTGCGCTATGCCGCCATCCGGACTCTGGGTTTGACGCGATCTCCCAAAGCGCTCAAACCCCTGATGGCCGCCGCGGAAAATGGTTCCAGCGGCATGATGCGCTCGGCGATGGGGGCGCTGGGGCAGCTCCGCGATCCGGCGGCGGCGCCGGTGCTCATCAAGGCTCTGGCCTCGGAGGACCGCGCCATACGGCTGGAGGCCGTCAAAGCGCTTGGGCAGCTTCGGTCGGAAGACGGGCTCAAGGCGCTTAAAGCGTTTTTGAAATCGGACGATGAGGAAATCCGGCTGCAGACGGCCTTGGCCTTCAGCTTTTTGAACGACGCCTCGGCGCAGCCGGCCGCCTTGGAGTTTCTCAAGCACAATAACCCTTTGTATCGCCAGGAAGCCGCCAGAATTTTGGCCGCGGTGGGGGATCTCAAGCAGGGCTTCCCCTCCCTGCAGAAAGCGTATGACGGCGAGCAGAACGTCTACACCAAGAAAAATCTTGAGTTCAATTTGAGCCAGCTCAAGGCCAGACTGGGCGTGGATGAGAAGCAGGAAGAAAAAAAAGACGAGAAAAAAGGGGAGAAAAAGGGCGTCAAAAAATCCCCTAAGGCGCATGAGTAGATTGCCGGCGTTAGGGCTTTGCCTTCTGCTTTGGGCCCCGGCCGGGCTTTGGGCCCAGAGCCCGGCCGGCCATGCGCGTCCCAAATCCGAGAAACTGCGGGAGTTCGGCCTGTTTCAACCCGAGGTGGGCATCATCGACGTTCCCACGGCCGGGGTGCTCGATTACGGAAGCTTCGGCATCCGGACGCGGTTTTTTTCAGGCGGCGGAGTCCTCAACTGGCTTTCCTTCGGAGTGTTCCAGAGGCTGAGCATCGGCGCCTCCTTCCACGTGGACCGCTTCATCGGAGACGATTCTCCGGTGGATCTGGCGCGGCCCGAACTGCAGCTCAAATTCCGGTTTTTCGACGGTGATCGATTGCTTCCGGCCTTGGCCGCGGGTTTCGACGGGCAGGGTTATTTTTACAATCGCTCCACCCGGAGGTTTTCGGAAAAAGGCAAGGGGCTTTATTTGGCGGCCTCCCAGGAAATTTTAACTCCGGGACTGATGACGCACTACGGGCTCAATATTTCCGATTTTGACAGCGACGACGTCTACGGGTTCCTGGGCTTGAGCTACAACATCCAGGATAAGGCTTCGCTCCTCGCGGAGTTCGATAATTTAAGGCGCAGCGACCAAAACCGGCTGAACGCGGGGGTGAGAATCTACGCGACGCCCTTTCTGTCTTTGGACCTCGGAGTCCGGGAAATAGGCAAAAGCGAATTTTTGAGCGGCCAGCACCGGAAATCGGAAAGAATCGTGCAGTTTAGATACGTCGGCAATTTCTAAACCGAAGGAGGAAATCATGGCGCAGACATTGGAAAAGGCGAAGAAGGTCTCCCCCAAGGATTATTTCTTGAATTTAAGCCCCGGCAAATTGGCGGGGCTCAAGCAAATCACCGACGCCGGCGGGCGCTTCAAAGTTTTCGCCCTGGACCAGTCCAATTCCTTCAAGAAAGCCCTGCGCGCCATGCATGAGCGGCAGGGGACTCCAGGCGAGCCGGACTACGGGGAGATTCGGGACGTCAAAATGGAGATGGTGTCGTTTCTGGGCGGCTATGCGAGCGGCGTTCTTTTGGACGTCAATTACGGCGCCCGGCAATGCCTCAATACCGACAGCCTGCCGCGCGGCGTCGGGCTCATCGTTCGCTGCGAGATGAGCCGGGACGCGGGGCACACCGGACAGATGGAGCCGGGCTGGAGCGTGGAAAAAATCAAGCGCATGGGCGCCGGCGCCGTGAAGCTCTTGGTCTACCTCGACACCGCGGACGCCAAAAACACCCGGGCGCAGGAGGCCTTCGTCAAACAGGTGTGGAGAGAGTGCCAGAAATGGGACATTCTGCTCATGATCGAGGAGCTTTCCTATCCCAGAAAGGGCGAGGACAAAGACGCCCCCGAGTATTTGGTTCGCAAAAGCCGCAATATCCTTGAAGCCTGCAAATTGATAGGTCCGTATGCCGACATTTTGAAGCTGGAATTCCCCGGCAACTTAAAGAACATGGGCAAGGCGGAGATCATGGAGAACCTCGAAGCGTTGGACGAGGCGGCCATCCGGCCGTGGGTGCTATTGTCGGCCGGCGAGAAGTTCGACGTCTTCATCCAATACGTCGAGATGGCGATGAAGGCGGGCTCCAGCGGCTACATGGCGGGCCGGGCGATTTTCAACGAATATTTCCTTCAGGACACTTCCGCCCAGCGCCGGCAATTTTTGAAGACCACGGGCGCGCAGCGCATAGAGAAGCTCAACGAAATCATCGATCGCGAAGCGACGCCTTGGATGGACCGCTATCAACTAAGCGCCGAGGCCATGGGATCGGCGGTCCGGCCGGATTGGTATCTTGAAAAAGGCCGGAGCGCGGCCGCGCGGGAGGGCGTCCAAGGCGACTACTGATGGCCAAGCGTCTGGGCATCCTCACCGGCGGCGGCGACTGCCCGGGGCTCAATCCCGCGGTGCGCGGCTGCGTGCTGCAGGCCGCGCGCCTGGGCTGGGAGTGCGCCGGTTTTTTGGACGGCTGGAAAGGGCTGGTGGAAGCGCAGTCGATCGCCCTGCGGCCCGAGGACGTCGAAGATTGGATCAACAAGGGCGGCACTTTGCTCGGCTCGTCCCGAACCAATCCCTTCAAACGGGAGGGCGGGCCGGAGTTGTGCAGGCAAAATTTCAAGAAACTGGGCCTGGACGCTCTGGTCGCGATGGGGGGCGAGGACACTCTGGGCGTGGCCGCGCGGCTTTACCGGGAGTTTGGATTTCCGGTCGTGGGCGTTCCCAAAACCATGGATAACGATCTCTCCGCCACCGATTTCACTTTCGGCTTCGACACGGCGGCCACGATCGCCGTGGATGCGGCCGAGCGCCTTAAGGACACCGGCCGAAGCCACCACCGCGCCATGGTTTTGGAGGTGATGGGACGCCATGCCGGCTGGGTGGCGCTCTACACGGGCCTGGCCAGCGGGGCCGACTTCACCGTGATTCCTGAAAAGCCCGTTTCGATCAAAGA
>JACQRQ010000141.1 GCA_016206405.1 Elusimicrobiota bacterium
ATTCTATTGCATGCGGCTGGGGGCGCGCATGAGACTTTCGGGCAAACGGCCCGAGTCTTTGGGCCCACCCTATATTAGGACCATGGTCCCAGAACAGGATAGGTCCTTTGCCTGTCGGCGCTTAGGCCGAAAGCTTCATGTCCGCGCTTCCCTATTATGGTAGATTTAAAGTGAAGGAATTATTGAAATGCGGGTTTGGATTTTAACCGGCGTGATTCTATTGCGCTTTTCCGGCGCGACGCTGCGGGCTGAGGATTCCGCGCCGCCGGCAAGCCGCCAAAGCTGCTTGAGCAGCGCGGCCCGTTTTCAAGGCTGCTTGGGCAACTTATCCAGTTTCCGCGTCCTGGGGGCCGACACCTTGATTGAAGAACGGCTCTACCGGGCCGGCGGCGGCATGGGGCGGCTGGAAACCTATGAACAGCAATCCGGCACCGTCACCTGGAGCGTGACGCTGCGCGGCAAGGGCCTGCTCCAAGCTTTCCAGAAGAGGCTGGATTTTCAAGATTCGGGGGTGCCGGGCAAAGACTATGACGGCCGCTCGTCGCTCAGCTTGGAAAGGGGGGAGTTTGGGACCGTGTCGGTCCGTTTGGAGCTCCACTTCGACGACGTGCTGGGCTCCGGACTCTCGGATCAAAAGCCCGTCGATTTAAAAATTGACTATGTCGCGGAGGCGGAGTTTGTCGAGGGCTCCTGGCAGGACATGGAGTCCGGGCGGCAGGTTAAAATCCAGTACACGGAGGCGGGGCAGAGCCGGGCTTCCGGCGCCATCTATGCCGGCCTTCACGGGCTCGTGGAGCGGGACGGCGAGCGGCTCAAGGCGGAATTTTCCTCCGCCGGCGTCGTCGTCCAGGATGTTTCCATCTTGGGCGTCGAGAGCCGGGGGCGAACCGTGCTCCAAGGCGACCTCAGGCAGCTTGCCTTCAGCGGCCCGCCGACCGAATTCTCCATCAATATTGATGTTCAAGTCCAGCCTTAACCCGAAACAAAGAAATGCGTTTTGCACTCCGGAGTCCAGCGGAGCCTGATGAATAAATCCACGCTGAACGCGAAGGAATACGAGGACTTGGCCTGCCTGACGCGCAGCATCAAGCTTTTTTCCGGGTTTAACATGGAGCAGTTGGAGACGCTGGTGCGCCAGCTTCGGATATACTGCTATGAGCCCGGCGAATATGTCTGCCGCCAAGGGGAGCCTGGAGACGCGTTTTACATCATCTATGAAGGCAGCGTATCGGTGTTCGTCAAGCCGGGGTTTTTTTCAAGGACGAGGAAGGTGGCGCAATTGGGTCCCGGCGAGGTTTTCGGCGAGATGGCGATGATATTTAAAACGCCGCGCATGGCCAGCGTTCAGGCCGGCACCCCGCTCAAGCTTTTCGTCCTGGAGCATGGATATTTTGACGCCGTGGCGCGCTGGAATCCGCAGTTTTACGACAATATCCGCCAGCTCGCGGAAAAGCGCAGGAAGAACAATTCAGACGAAATCGTCTGAGGCGCGGGAGCGTCAAGCCCGGATTTAAGAATTATTTAAGCGTTTGTTCAGCATCGCTAAAGCGCCGGACTCTATACTATCAGCATGCAAGACAAAACGCTCCGGTTTAAAACCCTGTTGTTGGCATGCGCGCTGGCGTCGCTGGCATGTTTGTGTCCGGCGGGTTCCCTGAAGGCCAGTTCCAATCCCCACGCTTTTCCCGTTCCCTTTCGCCCGTCCCTCGGGCATACGGTGATCAAATTCACGGATTTGTCCAACCGCGCGGAGGTCCGCATCTACACGGTCGCCGGAAAATTGGTGCGCACGCTCTACGCTGAGAATCTCAATCCTGAAATAACATGGGACGTGACCAACGAGCAGGGCGAGCGTCTGGCCAGCGGGATCTATCTCTACTGGATCACGGGGGGCGAAAGGGCCGCCGGCAAATTGATCGTCATCCGATAAGGCCGGATTTTCCGTCCGATTTTCATTGTCCTTAGGCCATTAATGTCCGCCGCCGCGTCACCGCGGCGGCGGTCTTGTTTGCTTTTGGACAAAGTTGTAATCTATCGCGATAGGGTTGGCATTATCGGCCATGCAGAAAGCGAAATTGGGAAGCAAGGAATTTCAGGACCTGTTGAGCTTGTCGAAGAACATGAAGTTTTTCGTCGGCTTTAAAATCGAGCAATTGGAGATTTTGATGCCGCAATTGCAGATTTTCGCCTATGAGCCGGGCGAGTACGTATGCAAACAGGGCGATCAGGGAGACGCCTTTTACATCATTTACGACGGCCGCGTTTCCATTTACGTCAAACCCGGTTTTTTTTCCAAGACGCGCAAGGTGACCGAGCTTGCGCCCGGCGAGGTCTTCGGCGAGATGGCCTTGTTGGACCAGAGCCGGCGGACGGCCAGCGTGCAGGCCGATACGCCGCTCAAGCTCTTCGTCCTGGAGCAGGGGTACTTTGAGGCCGTGTATAAGTGGAATCCTCTATTTTACGATAAAATCAGGGATTTGGCCGACCGCCGCCGCAAAGAAAACTCCGCGGCCCTGATTTAAAAATAAAAAATTGTTATAATGCGGGGACGTCACGCGCCACTGGCGCTTCCATCGTCCCTGAGCGCTGCGAAGGGGCTGGCCGTTCCCGATAAGATTTTGATGGGCCTGCCCCTGCAGGAGCAGGGACGGGCCGTTCTTAATAAGTCATTGGATGGGCCTGCCCCCGCACAGAGCGGGGACGTCACGCGCCACTGGCGCTTCCATCGTCCCTGAGCACTGCGAAGGGGCTGGCCG
>JACQRQ010000143.1 GCA_016206405.1 Elusimicrobiota bacterium
CGATGTCGCGGGGGCGGTAGTGTGTCATAATACACCATATTATAGTGGCAATATGACAAATCTGCAAGCCCCCGGCTACAGATGGCGCCGGCGGGCCGGCGCTAGAAGCGGAAGGAAAGGGACATGCGGTGGCTTAGGCCCACGGGGCCGAAGGGCAGAAAGCCGTAGTCCCAACTAAACGACGGGTGAATGAGGCCAAGCCCCAGGGATATTCCGGTGAAACCGTCGATGTCTTTGAGCGTGCGGGTGTTGATGCCCGCGCGCCCGGCCACGCTCCACTCCCCGCTCACCGGAACGATATCCTCCACGCCGAAGGCCACGAACGGATTGTTGTCCACGGGCAGCCCGACTTCCAGGCCGGCCGCCATATCCTCGGCGCGCCAGGCGGCCCCAGCCTTGACGAGCAGCGGCAGGCGCTCGGACTCGTTTTCAAACTTCATTTTTCCCCCCGCGTTGGAAACCGTCAGGGCGAAGCTGAATTGATCATCGAAAAAAGACGGGGACAGGAGGCCGGCGTCGGCCGCGGCCGTTTGGGCGGACTTGAGCACGGTCGATTGGATGAGCTTGCCGGACAGGCCCAGGGAAAATCCGCTCGTCAACCGATGGGCGAAGGCCAGGGAAACGGCCATGTCGTTGGGCGAGAATTTCCCCAACTCGGTTCCGGCCGCGTCCGTCTCCGTAATTTTTCCCGCCGCAAAATACTGGAAGGCCGCGCCCCAAGCGCTGGAATGGCCCAGCTTTTGCGCGAAGGCCCCGTAGTCCAGAAAGCTTTCGTCCAAGTGGACGCCGTGCATCAACGTGGCGGAGCGTTTTGAAACCCGGGTGAGAGCGGCGGGATTCCAGGTGACGGCGCCGGCGTCGTCGGCCAAGGCGGAATAGGCCTCGCCCAGGGCAACCGCCCGCGCGCCCACCCCCAATTTAAGAAACCCCGCCGCCGTGGTGCCGACCGACGAAGAGCTGAAGTCGCCGGCGCAAGCGAGGGCGGGAAGGAACAGGAGAAATAGAGTGATAGAGTGGTAGAGTGGTAGAGTGGTAGAGTGAGGGGCAGAGTGATGCAAAGAGGGGGCAATGGCAGTCACAGGCAAAGTGAATGACCGCACATGCGAAAATTTATTGCAATGCCGTTGATTGATCATTCGCCAACTTTACCGTTAACTGCCGCTACCACTTTATCACTTTACCACTCTACCACTTGCCCCCTTTGCCACTTTCCCTCATCTCTGCACCGCCGCCTTGAAGGTTTTTCGCTCGCCGTCCTTCTCGATAAAAACGAAATAGACGCCGCTGGCGGCTTTTTCGCCCGAACGGTTGCGGCCGTTCCAGGAAGCGATGCCGGCGGCGTTGGATTGGAGCTCCTGCACCAGTTCTCCCGCCACGGTGTAGATGCGGATGCTCGCGCCGGCCGGGAGGTCGGCGAATTTCATCTCGCCGTGACCCAACGCAGGGCGCAAGGGATTTGGAAAAATTTTTGGATTTAAAACCGTCAACGCCGGGCTCGACTGCATGACTTGAAAAAGCGAGAAATGATCGGTCCGTCCCGTGACCTTGTTCTGGGCAGTGTCCGGGACGGAGACCAAGGGAACCCATAGGCTCGCGCCGGCGTCGTAGCGGGCCAAAATCAGCTTGTTTTCATCCAGGCCGGCGACGTCGGCGTCCCGGTAGGATATGGAAAGGGTGGCTATCTGGGCGGGTTGAAGCGGCTTGTCCGCCGTGATTTCGATGCCGACGCGGGTGCCCTGAAGCCGCCCTGCGGCGGAAGGCGCGCTCGGGAAATCGGACGGAATTTCCAGCGTCAACGTCACCGTTTCCTGAAAAGAGCCGGGAGGGAGGTTGAGCTCGATTCTGCCCGTCGGCGGGACGAAATTGACCGAGCCGGCGCCGCCCGAATTGACGACGGTTTGCGTCGACAATTGCCGTTGGGTGACGGTGGATAGAGTAATTCCGGAGGCGCTCAATTCGCCGCCGCCGCTTAAAGCGCCCACCGTCATAAAATAGGTGCCTCCCCCCGTCAGATTGCTGAAGGTGGCGCTCGTCCAGGATACCGTCTGGGCGGTGGCGGCGCTTCCGGACTTCCATATTTCGGCGCGGTAGGTGGTGGTTCCGGCGGGGTTGGTGTTGGCGGCCCAAGAAACGGTGACCGAGGTGAAATGAACCTCAACCAAGGCGAAGCCCGTCGGCGGCGCGGCCAGAGTGTAGGCTGTCGCCGCTGAAGAGAGCAGCCCCTCGCCGCTGGAGTTTGTGGCCGAGACCCTGCCGCTGTAAGCCGTGTTGGTGGAGAGCTTGACCAAGGTAAGCGAGTTCGCGGCGACGGCGATAGCCGTCCCGCCGGTTGAGGGATAGAAGTTGTAGCGGATGGCGCCGCTGACGCCGTTCCAAGTCCAGGTGATGGAGGAGACGCCTTGGGCCGCTGCGGCGAAGGCCGCCGGCGCGTTGGAAAAAGTGGCGGCCGTCAGCGGGCCGGCCGGCGCGCTGAGAACTCCGTCCCCGTTGGCGGGCCTCACGCTCAAATAATAAGTGGTCGCCGCGGAAAGCCCGGTGAAAGTCGCGCTGGTGATGGAGAGCGTTTGGGTGGTGGTGGCGCCCCCGATCTGCCATATTTCGGCGCGGTAAGTGGTGGTTCCGGCCGGATTGGTGTTGGCGGCCCAAACGACGGTCATGGAGGTGAAGTGAACCCCCGCCAAAGCGAAGCTCGTCGGCGTCGCGGCCAAAGTGTATGCGGCGGCGAGAGGAGAGGTTGAGACCAAAGACGTGAAAAATACGACGACGCGGCGGGAGGTGGCCGTGTTGGTGGAGAGCCCTGTTTCGGTCCAGGCAAGGGTGTTGGGGGACAGGTCGCCGGAGATGTTCCCGCCGGTGGAGGACACGACGCGGAAACCGTCCTTGTCGGTGACGTCGGGCCAGCTCCAGGTGATGCTGGAGACGCCTAAGGCCGCCGCGCTGAGGGAGGCGGGCGCCGATAAACCCGGCGTGGCGGTGGAAATCACCGGACTTGCGGTCGTCAAAACGCCGTCGCCGTTGAGGGCGCGGACGGAAAGAAAATAGGTGGTCCTGGAGGAAAGCCCGGTGAAAGTCGCGCTGGTCTCGGAAACGGTTTGCGTGGTCGTGGAGCCCCCAATCTGCCATATTTC
>JACQRQ010000144.1 GCA_016206405.1 Elusimicrobiota bacterium
GCCCGGCGATGCCCGCGGCGCTGGAGGGTTCGCAAAAGACACCCTCCATTTTGGCCAGCCGTTCGTAGGCCTTTAAAATCTCTCTGTCGCTTACCGCGCCGATCATCCCTTCCGATTCGTCCCTGGCGACGACGGCGCCCTGCCATGAGACCGGGTTTCCGATGCGGATGGCGGTGGCGATCGTCTTGGGATTTTTCACCGGCTTTCCCAGCACCAGAGGGCAGGCCCCCTTGGCTTGAAAGCCCATCATTTTTGGGGCCGAAGCCGCCCGGCCCAACTCCCGGTATTCTTTGTAGCCCCGCCAGTAAGCGGTGATGTTGCCGGCGTTGCCGACCGGCATGAATTGAAAATCCGGCGCCCGTCCCAGGGCCTCCACGATCTCGAAGGCGCCAGTTTTCTGCCCTTCCAAGCGGTACGGGTTCAAAGAGTTGACGATGGTGAGTTTTCTCTTCGCGGCGATGAGCTGGACCAGTTCGAGAGCCTCGTCGAAGTTGCCTTTGACGGCCAGGACGGCGGCGCCGTGAATCAGGGCCTGGGAAAGCTTGCCGAGCGCCACCGCGCCATGGGGCAAAAGCACGAAACATTTAAGCCCGGCCCGCGCCGCGTAAGCGGCCGCGGAGGCGGAGGTATTGCCGGTGGAGGCGCAGATGACGCCCCGGGCGCCTTCCTCCAGGGCTTTCGACATGGCCAGGCACATGCCCCTGTCCTTGAAGGAGCCGGTCGGATTGAGGCCTTCGAGCTTCAGATGCAGGCTGTCTTCAGGAAGGCCCAGATGGCGGGCGAGTTTCGGGGCCGGAACCAGCGGAGTGTCGCCCTCCAGCAGGGTCACCACCGGCGTTTTTGGGGAAACGGGCAAAAACTCCGCGTATCTGCGGATGATTCCGCCGCTGACGGGCGCTATAGCATTCTCAGGCATACCGATTTGGAGGCGACATGCGGCAGGCGGGTGATGGCCGCGACCGCCTTTTGCACCGCGGCCTCTTTGGCGCTGTGGGTCACGAAGACGATGGGAACTCCCGCCGGATGCTTGTCGAATTTCTGGTAGATTTGGGAGATGGAGATGCCGTGGCGCCCCAACACGCCGGTGATGCGGGAGAGAATTCCCGGCATGTCTTTGGCGAAGAACTTGAGGAAAAACTCGCATTCAAGCTCCGCCATCGGGATGATTTCGGCCGCGCCATGGCCGGACCATATCATCCGGTTGGAATTGGCGCTTTTTTGCGCGGTGATGGCTTTGGCCAGCATGAACAAGTCCCCGAGCACCGCGCTCGCGGCCGGTTCGGCGCCGGCCCCTTTGCCGTAAAACATTTGGTCTCCGGCGTAGCTGGTCTTGAGGAGGACCGCGTTGTATTCGTCGTGGACGGAAGCCAGGGGGTGCTTTTGCTCGATGAGCGCCGGATGGACGCGGGCCTCATAGAAGTTTTTTCCCCCCCGCCTCTGCAGCCGCAGGATGCCCAGCAGGCGGACGGTGCGCCCCAGCTCGCCGCCGGCGAACAAGACGTCGTTTAAATCGATGCCGGCGATGCCTTCGCGGTGGATGCGCCCGGGCGGAACGCGCAGGCCGGTCACCAGCGACGCCAAAATCGAGAGCTTGTGGACGGTGTCGGAGCCGTTGAGGTCGAGGGTCGGGTCCTTTTCGGCGAAGCCCAGCTCCTGGGCCCGCCGCAGGGCGGCGTCGAAGCTCATGCGGTCGTGAATCATCCGGGTCAAAATGTAGTTGGTGGTGCCGTTTAAAATTCCGAGCACTTCTTGTATTTCGTTGGCCGCCAGGGAGTTCTGGACGGCTTGAAGGATGGGGATCGCGCCGGCCACCGAGGCTTCGAAATAGACGAGCTTGCGATGGCGCTCGGCCGCGCGGAAAATTTCATCCCAATGCTGGGACAGAAGCCGCTTGTTGGCCGTGATCACGTGTTTGCCCGCTTGCAGCGCTCCCAACACCGCCCGGCGGGCGTCGGCGACCCCGCCCATGAGCTCGATGAGCACGTCCACGCGCGGATCTTCGATCAAATCCCGGTAATTCGTCGTGACCTTGACGGATTTGGGAAGGGAAAGATTCTTGAGTTTTTTGCCGGGATGCCGGTCGCAGACCCAGCTCAGGGAGATGGAGCTTCCCAAGCGGCGGGAAAAATTGGAGCGGTTTGCCTGCAGGATTTTGACCGCGGCCGAACCCACGTGCCCCAAACCGGCCAAGCCGACCTTGATTTCTTGCATGCGGGTTTCAATAATAGCAGTGCAAGCTTATCAAATTTTAGTCCTTGATTATAGGCAAAGCGGCGGAGCGAGCCCCTTGGGGCGGGCTGATTTTAAGGAGCGCCGCGGCGGTCGGAGCGATATCCAGCGCGCTCACGCGCGCCGGCGCAGCCTGGGCGGCGACGGAGGGCCCCGCGGCGAAAAAGACGGCGTCCATGTCCTCGTGCTTGGGATCGTAGCCGTGCATGCCGCGCACGGAGGACGGCTCCAGGACGGGACCGTCTCCCGTTTTGGCGCTCATGAAATAACCCGGGTAGGCGATGGCGATGACGTCCCCCGCGTTGCGATGGTTCAGATGCAGGCCGCCGGCGTTTTTGCTCAAGACGACGTGCTCGAAAACCGGGCGGTCCTGCCGGGGGTCCTTGAGGTCCCTCAGCAGCTCGACGATTTTAGCGGCGAGGTCCGCGGCCTTGTCTTCGGGCACCCAGCCGCCGTCTTCGCGATCCTTCTTGTTGATGTAGACGTAGGCGCTTCCGCCGGAGGCGGTGGCCCGGGCTTCGATCCCTTCGCGGGGGCCGTCCGCCTGCACGCCGTTTTGCTTGAGAAGGCGGTTTACGTAGACGTCCGTTTCGTTGGGCGCCATGCCGTGGTCCGACACGAGCAGAAGATTGTTTTCCGCGAGAGGGGCCGCTTCCAAAAGCCGGCCCAGCGCCCGGTCCGCCTCGGTGTAGGCGCCGTTGACGAAGCCGATGAGGCGGACTTCCTTGGAGAGGAATTGATGCTGCGCGCTGTCGATGCCCGGCAAGTAGGCGAGCAAAAGGTCCGGGGCGTAGGTCTTTTTGACGTAAACGGCGGCGTCCATGAGCCAACGGTCCAGCCGCGCCGTTTGATCCCGGTAGCCCTGTTCCCCGAGCTTCCCGTTCTCGATGGAGGCGTAGTCTCCCCCGCCTGGAAAAAAACCGAAGCGTTCCGTGACGGCCTGCATCAGCTCCGGCGGATAAATTTTAGTCGAGTAGACCGCCCCCACGTAAAGTTTGAAGGCGCTCAGGTCCGGGCTCATCTCTTGAAGGTAAATCCATGTCCCGCGGGTTGAGGCGGAATCGAGGGCGACGGCGGCCCACTGCCCCGTGGAAAGCGCGGCGCTGTAGCCGTTGGCGGCGTCCGTGTCGGTGTCGACGTAAAGCGCGGCCGGCGTTTTTTCCGAGCCCGGAGAGGCCAGAAGATAGGTTTTGACCGGGGCCTCCTCGCCGCCGAGGTTTAAGGCCGTGAAGCTCAAGCCGCCGCCGGCGCTTTTCCATTCCTCCGAGCTTCTCCGCAGGCTGAAGGGGTAGGTCTCTTGCGAGCCGTATTGAACCGTCCAGTCCGCCGCTTCGGACATCTTAAATCCCGGCCAGGAGACCGAGGCCACGCTTTTGCCCTGGCGCTTGGCCGCTTGGACGAGGGTCTCCGCCTCGAAGGGAGTCTCAAAGCCCGAGACGGTCTTCGTGATGGGGGCGGAGACGTCGTGAAAAGTGATGGCCAAAACGCCGTTTTCCTCCGGGTACGTTCCGGTCAAAATGGCGGCGTGCACGACGGGAGTGAGCGAGGGAAAGACGACCGTCATGGGCGCGGGGCCAAGCCCGGCCACGGCGACGGCCTGCATGCGGGGCAGGCGGCCCGCGGCCATTAAGTGCCCGATGACGTCCGGCTTGGCGCCGTCCAGGGAGACGAGCATCAGCGGCGGCGTTTGGGGCGGCTGGGCCGAAACGCCGGTCGTGCGCAGGGCCAACAACAGCAGGGGCGCGATGAGTCTGGCGGTTTTTGCGTGCATGGCGGCTCCTAGAAAAGCTCCGGCGGCGTCGATGCCCACGTCGCTGAGGCGCGGCTCGCGCAGCGGAACGAAGGATTGATGAAGTTCATCGCCGGCCCCGTAGAGAATGGACAGCAGGCAGGCGGCGGCAAAGCTGTATTTTTTGGAATTGGGGCCGGAACCGCAAAAAGCCCGCCTGGAGAGCCAGGCCAAAATCATATATTCGATGATGTGCGCGGTTTTGCTGACCAGCGTGTCGAGCAGGCCGCCCGGAGGGACGGGTTTGGGAATGTGAGGAAAGGAGGAAAGGAAAAAGATCAAGCCCATCCAGGCCAGGACCGGCAGCCACAAGCCGAGCCATCTGAGGATGCGGTTCACACGCCGTATCTTAGTAAATTTTAGAGGGCCGCGGCGAGGGCGTACACGCTGCGGTGAAATCAGCGCCGGTTTGGATAATTCCCAACCGGTCGTATGCGCCGGAAAACTACTAACCCGAATTCCCCAGTTGGGGAATTCGCCCGCAGGGCCGTCGCTGTAAAAC
>JACQRQ010000008.1 GCA_016206405.1 Elusimicrobiota bacterium
GCCGACGAACTGCGGCAGGAGGGCGTGAAGGTGGTGCGGCCCCTGAGCGGCCTCAAAGTTCACAGCAAGATGACGCAGGTTTTCCGCAAAGAGGACGGAGTGGAAGTTTCCTATCTGCACCTGGGAACGGGAAATTATCATCCCACGACCGCGCGGCAGTACACCGATTTGGGGCTGCTGACCGCCGACGCCGACCTGGGACGGGAGATCGCGATCTATTTCGACGCCATCATCCACCACAAGCTCCCCTCGGGTTTCAGCGAGATACTCATCGCTCCCGGAAATCTCCTGGAGCAGATGCTGGCCATGATCCGCGAGGAAACGCGCGTTCAAAGGGAGGGCGGCCGGGGCCACATCATCGCGAAAATGAACTCGCTGGTCGATCCCAAAATTATCTCGGCCCTTTACGAGGCCTCGGCCGCCGGAGTCCGTGTGGACCTTTTGATCCGCGGCATTTGCTGCTTGAGACCCGGCCTCAAGGACCTCAGCGAAAATATCCGGGTCGTGAGCGTCATCGACCGCTATTTGGAGCACAGCCGCGTCTACTATTTCCGGGCCGCGGGCGCGGATAAAATCTATCTCTCCAGCGCCGACTGGATGCCGCGCAATTTCTTCATGCGCTACGAGCTCGCCTTCCCCGTCAAGGACCCGGCTCTAAAAAAATATATCCGCAGCGTGGTTCTGGAAAACGGTCTCCAAGACAACGTCAAGGCCTGGCAGCTCAAGCCGGATGGAACCTACGCCCGCGTTCCCACCCCAAAATCCGGAAAGATCATCCGCTCGCAGTTTCTCTTCGAGTCCCTGGCCAGGACACGCTACTGGCAAACCGCCCTGCACAAAAGAAGCTAGCGCCCGCGCCGCTCCAGCGCCACGAAGCAGGAGGCGCAGCGGCGGTATTTGTCCAGGCGCTCCGGATGCAGGTCGAAACGGGCGGCGACGCTCCGGTCGAACTTCAACAGCTCGGAAATGTTTTCGATCTTGGATTTGAGGTCCCCTTCCTCGGATTTGATTTCATTTTCATACTCCCAGAAGGTGGAAAGGGAATGGACTCCGCTGCGGCTGATGTGGAAGGCGAAGAGGCGGTCCACGGAGGGCTCCAGGAAAGCGGCGCCCAAATCAAGGATGAATTTCTCCTTTTGATACAGGCACAGGATGGGCCCCTTGGATATCCGCGATAAAACAGCCCGGCCCAAATGCCGGCGCAGCGCCAAAGTCATCGCGGCGGGCGCCTGGGTCGCGAGAATATCGCGCACCGTCGTGTCGGTGAAGTGCACGACGCTGTGGTGGCTCTCCTCCAGGATCACGCGCTCCAGGCGCTGGGAGGAAAACTCCGAGCGGTAGAGAAGCCCGTCTTTATGAAACCCCGGCCCCTTGTACTGGAGATAAACTTTGGAGCCGTCGCCCTTATAGCGCAGGCGCAGGCTCGCCCCGGATTTTAACAGCGCCATGTCCGGAGTGTCGAGGAATTGGTCGAAAAAAGTCCTTTTTTTGGAATGCCGGATCTGCCTGCGGCCGGCCAGATAGTCCTTGAGTTCCTGCGCGTCCTCCGGGAGAACGCGCTTCTTGGACTCGATTTCAATATGCTTAAAATCGTCGATGCCAAGGCGGCGGCATATGCCCTTCAGCAGCGATTTCACAGCGGCCCCCCGGCGGCGTCAAGATTCATGCAAGGCTCCAAGCTCCGAATCGGTGCGCCTCAAGCGAATGGCCAGCGCCCGCGCCAGCCGCGCGAATACCTTCAAGCCCAGCAGGGGCCGCTGCAGAGACATCGCGTCGAAGCGTCCCCGGGACAGGGCATAAATATCGGTATCGGCCAAAGCGACGGCGTCGGCCGACCTGACCTTCCGGTCCAAAAAGGCCATATCCCCAAAAAAATCGCCGCGCGCGAACGTCGCCAGGTGGTGGTCGAGTCCCTGCCCGGGCAGGATGATTTTGACGCGGCCCCGCCGGATCAAAAACAGCTCGTCCCCCGCGTCTCCCTGGCCGAAAATCTTTTGCCCCTTCTTAAACGAGCGTTCCCCGGCGCAGCTCGCGATCGCCTCCAGGGTTTGAGCGTCGAACTCCCGAAGGAGATCGATTTCCCGAAGCGCCAGCATGGACTCCTGGGCGTTGCGCAGCATGTTTTCTCCGGCCAAAATCCGGTCTTCGGCCCATTCAATGGCCTGATGCAAGCCATCAAATATTTTCACGTTTCCAGAAGACCTCACAAGCCCCAATTGGTGGAAATACGCATCGAGGTCCTGGCCGGTGGGCAGTTGATCGGGAAGCTGGCTGAGCAAGAGGTAGCCTTGCCGGTCGGCCAGCACGGCGCCGATCTGCTCCAGCATGTGCGCGGCCGTGAAATCCACGGATTGAACGCGGCGCATGCCTAATATGATGTAGCGCCTGAGCTTGAGCTCCGGTTCCAACTCCGAATAAAGCTGATCCGCCGTTCCAAAAAACAGGCTTCCCTGCAGCTCAAAGACGGCGGTTTGTCCGCCGTTTTTTTCCAGCACCGCCATCTCCTCCGGCAGCCGGCGCTGTTTTGAAAATGTCTGGTTGCCGTAGGCCTTGCGGCGGACCACCGAGCCGCGGATCTGATCGCGAATGAAAACTAGGATGGCCATGAACAGTCCCGTCCCGGCGGCGGCGATCAAATCCACGCTCAAGGCCACCACCACCACGCTCGCGATCACGATAAAATCAAAGACCGTGGATTTTTGCCTCAGCAGTTGAAAGCTGTGCCGGTCGAACATCCGGTAAGCGACCATGATCAGGATTCCGGCCAAAGCCGAGAGCGGAATCCACGCGATGAGGTTTCCCAAAGCCAGGAAAGCGGCCAACACAAACACGCCTTCCAAGATGCCGGATAAACGCGTGCGTCCGCCGCTATGGATATTGACCAACGTCGGCCCCATCGTGCCCGCGCCGGGCAAAGCGCCCGCCAGCGCCGACGCCAGATTCGCCATGCCTTGCCCGATCAGTTCCCGGTTGGATTGATGGCGGGAACGGGTCAAGGCGTCCATGACCACGCAGGTTTTAAGCGTGTCCATCGAAAGCAGCAAGGAAAGCGTCAGGCAGGGCATCAGGATGAGGCGCAAATCCTGGCGGCCCAAACTTCCGGCGCTGCGCCAAAGCCCGCTCAATGAGCTGAAAAACGACTCCCCCGAAGCATGCACCGCGCCGATCACCAGGGGATTGCCGGAGACGGCCAGAAGCTCGGGGCGGAAGGCTCCCAATCCGAAATAGACCAGGACTCCGGCCGCCAGACCCAGAATCGCCGCCGGAACCGCCCGCGTCATTCTGGGCGCCGCGGCCATGACCGCCATCGTCGCGGCGCCCACCGTCCATGCCGGCCAGCGCCACATCGACGGCGACAACACTCCCTGCGACAACGCCGTACCCTTGGCGATCCCCAACAGCACCGGCAGTTGGCTGAGGAATATCAGCAGCGCCACGCCGCTCATGTAGCCGGTCACCACGGGATACGGGATGTATTTAATCAGCCTGCCGCCCCCGATGAGGCCAAAAAATATCTGCAGGGCCCCGGCGAGCGCCGCGGTCATCACCAGCAACAGGGGGATATTGGCGGCGCCCTGCTGGGTCAAAACCGCGGCCAAGGCCGAGAGCACGGCGGCGGCGGGAGCGCACGGCGCGGAAATCAAGCGCGGCGCGCCGCCGAAAACCGGAGCCACCAGTCCCAGAACGCAGGCCCCCAGGATTCCGGCCATGGCGCCGCTGGCGGACGAGCCGGGGCCCAAAGCGGAATAAATGACCACGCCGAAGGCGATGGATTGGGGCAAAGCCACAAGCATCGCGGCCAAGCCTCCCCAAACATCGCCGGCTAAATCCTTATGCGGCGCCTCTAAACGGCGCTCAATCGTCATGCGGGCATTTTATTGTATTTTCGAATCGAAACCAAGGCGGAGTGCGCGCCGGATTCAATAAATCACGCCGGCGGCGGAAAGCGATAGGCGTAAACTCCATGCTCCTTGTCCTCGTTGAAGGGCGCCCAATTCTCGAAGATGAAGGCATTGGAGACCACGACGGCCCCCGGCTTGAGCTGCGCCTCCAAGAGACGCTTGAGCTCGGCCATGCGGTAGGGCATCAGATACACGAACACCACGTCCGCGTCCGCCACGCGAGCCCGCCACAGATTTCCCCAGCGGACGCGAACCTTGCCGCGAAACGGAGAGAGAAGAGCCTTCGTCTTCGAATAAATGACCAGAAACGGATTGATGTCGATGCCGACGGTCTCGGCCCCTCCGGCGGCGGCCAGAAACAGCAGCCTCCCGTCCCCGGAGCCCAGGTCATAGGCCTTCATGCCGGGTTTGAGGTCCGCGAGGGCGACCATCGCCCGGCATACCGGATGGGTCGATGGAACGTACGGCGCCGCGCTCCAAGTGCCGAACAAGTCCCAGAGAATTTCAAACCCCAATAGGCAGATGCCGGTTGAGAGGAGAAAAAAAACGAGGTCCACGGCTCCGCTCAGGGATTTAGGCCCCTTTCGACGGCGTCGTCCAGCTGCTTCAGGGCGGGGGTATGCGCGGCGATCGATGGGGCGGCTGGCAGCTCGCTCATGGCTTTTTTCAGGTCGGCGTCAAGATTGTTTAAAATCAGGCTCGTCGACACATCCGCCCAAAAGAGCGCCTCGTGCTCCATGAGCTTGTCCATTTCCGCGCCGAAAGACTCGATGTCCGGGCGGGGCGATGGAAAGTCGGCGTCCCATTGATAGCCTCCCCAGAATTTTTTCTTGTAGCCGTGCCGGCGCCTCCATTCGGCGCTGTCGAAAAAAACACGGATGTCGTCGCCCAGGCCGATGATCCATGGGTTGTGATGGGTCGGCTCGACGGGAACGACGAGGAGTTGAACCTTGACCGGAATGTGCCAAATCCGGACATAGAAAACGAGAGGATGCTCGCCCGCCAGACCGCCGGGGCCGTAGCGCAGGGGCGTTTTTTGTTTTAAGCGTTGATAAGCTTCCGGTATCTCGTGGCCGGCGAGCGCGAAGGAACCGGCCCCCTCGACAGGACTCAATGCATCGGATTCGAGAAGCGACTGCGCCCGCCGCTTGGCCCACATTTCCCACACGCCCGTCAGGGCGCGGTCGTAGCGCGCGCCCAAATCCTGGGGCATCGGGAGATCTTCGTCGCCGATCGTCTTCCAAAAATAGCCGGCGCCGGGCCTCAGGGCGTAGCCATGATGATGCCGCCACAGCAGCATCATCCGGTCGGCCTCCCCATCCCAGCCCAGCCGCACATTAAGCGCGGCGACCTGCCTGCGGTCCGCCGTCGTTTGAACCTCGGCCCACGCTTTGTGGTACCACATTCTAAGGCGCAGGCGGCCCTGGGTCCTGGCCGCATCCGTCCACTCAACGCCCCCGGCGGGCGTCAGCATCTCGTCGCCGGGCTCCCAATTTTGCGCTCCGATGCCGGGCTCCAAATAGGGCGCGAACAACCTGACGTCAAAATCCCTTGAAACGGTTTGTCCTTGAAGCGCCGGAGCCTGCGCGGGAAGAGCGGGTTTTTTGCCGGCATAGACTCGCCAAGGAACCCACACGGCGGCGGTCGAAACGGCGGCAATAATCCAGAGTCGGCTCGGTTTCATGGGGCGATCACACGATGGGAATTTCGGCGGCCTTTTTGAAAACGGACTGGTAATCGCGGCGGCCGGCGTTGTACCATTCCCAAAACACCTCGATAAAAACTTTGATCACGCAGGCGATGGGAACGGCGAAGAGGATGCCGGCGAAGCCGATCATCTCCGCGCCGCAGAAAATCGCCATCAGAATAAGAAGCGGATGCAGCTCGACCGCGTTTTCCAGGATGATGGGCTGCAAGACCCAATCATCCAGGAAGCGCGCACCCGCGAACAGCGCCAAGACCTGCACTACGGGCTGCCACGCCTGAAACTGATAGAGCGCCGCCGCGCTTCCTAAAATGGCCCCCACCACCGGCCCCACATAAGGAATGAGGCCGCTGATGCCGGCGACAAGGGCGATTTCCAGAGCGTAATCCAAGCCGATGGCCCAAAGCCCGATTAATGACAATAACCCGATGATGGTCGCGTCGAGCGCCATCCCCCGGAGGTAATTGCCCATCGCCCCGTCGATGCGGCAAACCAGGCTGACCACGTTTTCCACATGCCGGCTCGGACATATGCGGATGAGGAAGTTCAACAGGGCGGGGCCTTCCAGCAGGGCGAAGAAAGAGATGAACGGCACCAGAAAAAGCAGCGTTAAAATAGAGAAAAGCCCTTTGGCGAACGACGGCATATGGCTCAGGCCGGACATCGCCAGGTGGCTCATCTGCTCGCTGAGCGCCTCCAAAGGCTGCTGCAGTTGAGGCACGGCCACCTCGACGGTGTGGCGGAAACCCATCAAAAATTCCTTAGACTGCTGCCAGTAACCCGGAACGCTCTCTCGAATCGTGGATGCGTGATCGCCCAAGTAAACGGTCGAGACCGTCGCCGCGTAGGCCAACGCCGCGAGCGCGCCCACATAAATCGCCGCCACGACGCGGTCGCGCCGGAACCCACGGAGCTCAAAATACCGGACCAGAGGATTTAAGATGTAGGCCACGGTGAAGCCCAAAACAAAGGGGAAGAGCACGGAGCGGATCAAAATGGCGAGGTACGCGATAAAGCATACGGCGAACAAAACGGCGAAGAAACGGATCAGGCGGGTCGCATCGTCGCTTTTCATCGGCTTAGACCGCGGGGGCTTTGCGCAGAAGCCTCTCCGAAGTGACCCTCAGACGGGCCGCGATCATTTCCGCCAGCCGCCTGAGAAGAAGCGCTCCGGCTTCGGGATGATCGTGGATAAGGCTGTCGAGCTTATCCTTATAGAGGAGATACACGTCGGATTCCTCCACCGCCACGGCCGAAGCGGAGCGGGGCTGCTCCTGCAGCAGCGCCATCTCGCCGAAAAACTCGCTCTCTTTGAGCAGAGCCAGGCGCTGGTCGCTGCGATGCTCGTCTTTTTTCACGAGCTCGATGGTCCCGGACTTGACGATAAAAAGCGCCCGGCCGACGTCGCCTTCCACGAAAAGCTGCTCGCCCCGGTAATAGTGGTGCTCGTAGAGATACTGATACAC
>JACQRQ010000149.1 GCA_016206405.1 Elusimicrobiota bacterium
CCCGCGGCCGCGGACACGCAATGGATGCTGCGCGCGGTCCATGAGCGCTTTATTCCCCATAAAATTCTGGTGCTTTTGGACGGCGGCAAAAATCAAAACGGCATGGCGGAGTTTCTTCCCTTCGTCAAAAACATGCGCCGCCTGGATGGGAAAGCGACGGCGTATGTATGCGTCAATTACGCCTGCGAACTGCCGACCAACGATCTAAAAACCCTGCGCGGCATTTTAGACGGAAACCCCCTTAAAAAATTAGGAGGCTGAGGGCCA
This sequence comes from Elusimicrobiota bacterium, assembly GCA_016206405.1. Lineage (GTDB taxonomy): Bacteria > Elusimicrobiota > Elusimicrobia > O2-12-FULL-59-9 > O2-12-FULL-59-9 > O2-12-FULL-59-9. The sequence goes on from JACQRQ010000149.1 coordinate 268, forward strand.
CCATGGAACAACAAGCGGTGCAGCGGATTACGGGGCTTGGCCCCCTCGACTTGGCGATTCTGGCGGCCGGGATATCGGCCCTTTTTGGCGTTGCTTACTTCTCCGGCCGCGAGGAGAAGGACACCCAGGACTTTTTCCTCGCCCGCCGGCACATTCCGTGGTGGGCGGCCAGCCTATCATTCATCGCCACCGAAATCAGCGCCCTGACCATCGTCGGCGTTCCCGCCGCGGCTTTCCGCGAAAATTGGCAGTATCTTCAGTTTTTCATCGGTTCGGCGATGGCGCGGCTGACCATCGCTTTCTTGTTCATCCCAGCTTTCTACCGCTACCGCTGCACCACCATCTATGAATTTTTGAGTTACCGCTTCAGCCCGAACACCCAGCGCACCGCCTCGATTTTTTTCTTCATCACCCGACTTGTGGCCGCGGGGGTGAGGCTCTACGCGGCGTCTTTGGCCGTGGCGGTGATTCTGGGCTGGGAGCTTAGGACCGCCATCATCCTGTTTTCGGTCGTGAGCATCCTTTATATCGGCTACGGCGGCATCAAGGCGGTCGTTTGGACCAACGTGCTCCAGGCGCTGGCTTTTATCGGCGCCGGCGTCGCGTGCCTGCTTTTCCTCTATAGCCGCATTCCCGGCGGGTCCGGGGAGATTTTTAAGGTCGCCGGGGAATCGGGCAAGCTTTCCCTCATCAACTTGAGCGGCAGCCTGGGCGACCCCACCACGCTGTGGATCGCGACCTTAAACGGACTATTCGGCTCCCTTTCCGCTTTCGGCACCGATCACGAGCTGATGCAGCGTCTGTTGACGGTGGATACGCGCAAGGCCAGCCAGAAGACGATGGTGACGACGATATTCATCGGTCTTCCGGTGACGATGCTGTTTTTGTCCATCGGGACCCTGCTGTTCGTCTATTACCGGACGCACCCCGGCCTCCCATTGCCGGAAAACACCGACAAAATCCTCTCGCACTTCATCGTCTACGAGATGCCCCACGGCCTTAAGGGGCTGATGCTCATGGCCATCCTCATGGCCTCCATAGACTCCCCCTTGAGCTCGCTCACGGCCTCTTTCGTCACCGACATCTACCGCTCCGTCTTCCGCCCGGAGGCGAGCGAGCGGCACTACATGGCGGTGTCCCGCGCCGCCATCGTGGTCTTCGGCCTGATTCTGGCCGTCATCGCCTACGGGTGCCGCAGCTTTGAGGGCATGCTTTGGTTCGCCTTCAAGATCAACGGCGTGACGGCGGGCAGCCTCTTGGGCATTTTTCTCCTGGGCCTTTTGACGCGCCGCCGCGCCAACGCCGCCAACACCATCGCGATGGTTTTAAGCGCCTTCTGCATGGGGTGCCTGCTGTATCTTTCGGAGATGAAGCTCATCGATCTGGCATGGTCCTGGCTCATCGTCATCGGCACCATCTCGACGTTCCTTCTGGCATGGCTTTTTGGACCCCGTCTGGACTGGTCTAAATCCTCCGTGGCCGACGCCCCAGCCGACGCCCCGCCTGCCGGCGACTGAAGCGCTCTGACGCGGCCCCCTTTTCAGGTGCGCCGTGCCAAGGCACGGTCTTCCAGCGGGGGCCGCATGAAATGATGGGTTGGTGACACCGGCGGCACCGGCTTCCAGCCGCGGCGTTGGACGGCCAAACAACAAGATGGGGGCATAGTGAGTTCAAAAAAAGTGAGCGTAGAACCGGCGTATCGCTGTCCATTTTGCGAAAATCACCACGACGAGGAATTCTATTCGTCCCCTCTGGTGGGCAAGCCCATATGCGCAGGCTGCCCCGAGGAGCTCTTTCACTTCAGCGCTTTTGATGGGCGGCCGGATGACTCGCTGATCCCGAAGGTCGAGGTTTGCACGGGCAAGTCCTGGCAAGAATGCAAGATCATTCTTCTTCGGCGGAATATCGGCGATCTGCAAACCATGCTGCGCGAGCGCCCGCGCGAATGGCTTCTTGCAATTCAAAAGGAGTTGAAATGCGGCGAAGCCGACGCATGGGCGGATATTGAGCGAAGGATTCGCTGGTATTCGGAATTATTGGCCGCGGCCGAAACGCAATTAAAAAATGTCGGGCCAACAGGAAAATCTGATTGAGCGTCCGTCTCATATCGGGCTCAATCCAACGCAGCGGGGCCAGTGGCGTCACAAGCCGCACCGTCGTCATCGGCGCGTTGTATCGGTGAATGAAAGAGTACAGATCTTCCGCGGCCGCCAGACCTTTGCGGTTCCGCTTCTCCTGCTCGCGGACCATGGTCCCGAAAAGCCGGTCGAAAAAGAAGAAGCAGATGCCGAAATTGGCCGTCATCCTGTCGGCGTCATTGAAGGTTCGCTCAAATTCCCGGGTTGGGAAGGTTGAGCTGTTGGTTCGCTCAACGAACTCTCGAGCAATCGCGCTGTATAGACGATACGGGTTTATTCAGGAAGGTCGCCTTGGCGCGCGTGTTAGGCTCCCAAATGGGAAAACAGTAGACGATTTAGCAATGGCGTGGTTTCCGCGAAACTCAAAGCGACCTAACATTGGCCACAGCCGCCCGCGGCCTCGTGTGGGTGGACTCGGAGGAAGCCGCGGCGGCTCAGCGTCGCGTTCACCTGCCTTGATTTCGAAAATTTCCCGGGAGCCTTCCTCGAATGGGAGTTAGTGAACTTAGTAAAGCCTGACCCCATGCTCCTGGGGAAGATCGTCAACTGCCAGTGCGTGGTGAGCTGGCACTATGCGGGGCGAAAAGGGCACTGGCCGCTGTCGGCGGAGCTATACGTGCCG